>JAAHGR010000494.1 GCA_010672425.1 Symploca sp. SIO2E6 | reverse complement strand
GTCTGTGTTTTTCCAAACTCCCTATGTTCTTTCCATTGCCTACAAGGTTCTGGTGGTGATGTTGGAAGGAGAAGAAGCTGCCAAACGAGCCTTACCAGTGCGCGATCGCGATTTAGGTAAAATGGTACCATTTCCTAATCAACCAATAATTAGTGAGGTTGTGGCGGCAGGGGGTAAATTGAAGCCAATTTTAGCAGATAGTACTTTAATCATTCAGGGTAAGAACTTGCACAGTGAGATTACTAAGGTACGTATTGGACAAGTTGAAGTAACTCCTGAGTCAGTCGAAAACAACCAAATTACCTTACCCTTAGCTTCCATACCGACTAATTCCCTCAAAGCTGGGGTTCAAAGTCTTCAGGTAATTCATCACATATCACCAGGGACTGAACCAGTAACTCACAATCAAGTTGAGTCTAATGTAGCACCTTTTGTGTTATGTCCCACGGTTACACGAGTCAGTCCAGGCAACGTTGAAGATATTGATCAAGAATCCTGTGCAGCAGAAATAACAGTACAAGTCAATCTTCTTCTAGGCAAAGAACAACGGGTAGTGTTAGCACTTAATCAATGGTCAACCGATAATCCTACATCCTACCTCTTTGATGCTCCCAAGCGCCGCAAAGATACTCATGCGGTGACAGTTTCGGTTAACAAGGTGCTACCAGGGGAATATCTAGTGCGTTTGATGGTAGACGGAGCCGAAAGTCAGCTGAGCATCGATGAGAATCCCAATAGTCCGACTTTCAATTGGTATGTTGCTCCTAAAGTTGAATTGTTGAATTGTTAAATTGGCCAATTCCCAATTCCCAATTCCCCATTCTAAATTCTAAATTCCCAATTCCCAATTCTAAATTCTAAATTCTAAATTCTAAATTCTAAATTCTACATTCTACATTCTACATTCTCAACTCTCTTCCATTGCTGAGCGGCCTTGCTTGCTTAGGCGAATTAGCACAAAATAACTTAAGTATAGTACATAAAAGATTAGTCCTACGACCCCGAGGAAACCCCAAACTCCTGGTTCATACCTCTTCGTCAGAAACAACTCTCTAAATACTAGCGGTGGTTCTAGCCAAGCTTGACAGAAGTTAGTTTCTATGGCTCCTGGAATAAACGCACAACGTAAAACAGGAATGCTGGCGATCGCGACTAAGGTACAGTAGATGGTAATTGCCCAGCGCCACGATGTTAAGGCTAATTTTAGGGAATTCCGGGGCTGATCATCAATTTCGTCATTTAAATCAACCCAAAACCAAACCGAGATGGGGATGAGGATATAGGCACACAGCTGGGAAACAAAACCAATCGGCCAAGCGGCAATCAAGATGAAAACAGTAATTGCCAGGAGACTGGTGACTCGCCAGTAGATGATCAATAGGCGAACCATTGCATCTGCTTTTTTGATCACTGCCCAAATGAGCAGAGTCAATGGGATGAATACCAGAAACAAGAGTGCTAACCGATAATCTATCCAGACTAAGGCTCTCAGAATTTCATCTTGCATTGCTTGTTGCCCAATTTACCTTGATCTCAATTTTCAGATCCCTGACTTATAGATCCCCGACTTCTTTAAGAAGTCGGGGATCTGGGAATCTTGGTGCTTCTTGCCTTGTGTTTGAGGGAAAACTATTGTAATTTAGTCTTCATACACCCGACATTCAGGGGCATCAGGGTTAATATCACAATGGACTTCGAGGGAGGTTTTCTTCGGGGCACTTTGCTGTTGATGGGATGCCTCAGCTTGTAGTTCTTCTACTACATCCCAGGCTGCAGCACAATCAGCGGAATTTGCGCCTTCGAGATCACAAACAGCACGAGCTTGTTCACGCTCTTGTTCAATTTTTGTGTCGATGTTATTGCTCATTGGTCTCCTTTTATGATTTTTGTACTAAAGTACACTTCATCTGTTTTTTGCTAATAGCTGTACCTCTAGTGAGATACAAGGATTACTACTAACACCCTATCTAGTTAGTTGTACGCCTCAAACCCTTTCCCGTTTCCAGGTCGGGTAGCACAGTACCAACCTTGTTGTATAGCGCAAAATTGCACTTTTCTCACAAGATTGCTCTTTATTTCTTAAGATTTTGCCCAATTGAGCTAATTGCTGCTTAGTTTACAAAAAACCAAGCACCTAGTAAGTATATTAACTTATATGAACACACAATTGTGTGCTAGCTAGGGAAATTAATTGCTGGATTTCCCAAGGGAAGTGACAGTGTTGGAGTTATTATAAGGCTTTGAGTGCTTATCAATCCCCCCAATAGCCACTGGTGTCGGTAGTGAATGTAGGTAAATCTGATGACAAATCCAATTAAATGGGCAAATGCCTTATCAACCCGTCCGTCTCTAGAAGCGGCAATCAAGGAAGTTGTCAACCGTGTGGGAAGGTCATTGCCAATGCCTGCCGATTTGGGTTTGGTGTTCATCTCTTCTGCCTACGCCAGTGAATATTCCCGTCTCATGCCTTTACTTGAGGAGCAGCTATCGGTACGAGTACTAATTGGCTGTGGTGGCAGTGGTATCATTGGTATGAATGCTCAGGGTGAGGCTGAGGAAGTAGAGGAAGCGCCAGCCCTAAGCCTCAGTTTAGCTCATCTACCCGATGTCAGAGTCCATCCCTTCTATATAAATGGTGAAGATTTGCCGGATCTAGATAGTCCTCCCGACGCTTGGGTGAACCTAATTGGTGTTACACCTCAAGAGCAACCTCAGTTTATTTTGTTAGCTGACCCTTTTTCTTCTAGTATTAATGACTTACTTCAGGGTCTAGATTTTGCTTACCCAGGGTCTAATAAAGTAGGAGGACTAGCAAGTGCTAATGCAATGGGGGTTCAGAATGGTTTGTTTTATTTCTGTGAGCAAACACCCCAGGCTAAGTCTTTCCACCGAGAAGGCACAGTGGGAATAGCTTTGAGCGGCAACATTGTTTTAGAAACGATTGTCGCCCAAGGCTGTCGTCCCATCGGGCAAACTTATCGGGTAACCAAAGGGGAACGGAATATTATGCTGGAATTGTCAGCACAGGAAACCAGGGAAAGCGCAACCGCAGAGGAGCAATCTCGTCCTCCTTTAGTGGTACTACGAGATATTATCCAAAACCTGAGTGAGGCAGATCGGCTGCTAGCACAAAATTCTCTTTTTGTCGGTATTGCTCGAGATGAGTTTAAGCAACAGTTGGGTCATGGGGACTTTCTCATCCGCAATATGTTGGGAGTAGATCCCAAAGTTGGAGCGATCGCGATTGGAGATCGGGTTAGACCGGGTCAACGTATCCAGTTCCATCTACGGGATGCTCGTACTTCCAAGGAAGACTTAGAACTACTCCTCCAGTACCACCAACAAAGAACTGCTGATGCTAAAGATACAACTGGTGCTTTAATGTTCTCCTGTTTAGGACGAGGGGAAGGACTCTACGGAAAACCTAATTTTGATTCTCAATTATTCCATCAGTATCTGGGCAATATTCCCCTGGGTGGCTTTTTCTGCAATGGAGAGATTGGACCAGTGGGTGGTGGTACATTTCTCCACGGCTACACTTCAGTTTTTGGCATTTGCCGTCAACTTGATCAGAAGTAATATTAAGAGCAGTTTAGCATAACATCTCCTGAAGAACCAAAGGAGCACAAATGGTACAGACACCAGCCAGACTCCAGACTCAAAACCTATTACTTGAGTTGCCTAAAGCGATCGCATTGTACGTTACCCCTGAACAGTTTACAGTCCTAGCTGCCGCTAACAGAGACTTGAAACTGGAACTCACAGCACAAGGAGAGTTAATCGTGAATCCACCAACAGGTTGGGAAACGGGGAGACGTAACCGTAGCCTTACCGGGCAACTTGATCGCTGGTACGAGGCAAACGAAGATTTGGGTGAAGCCTTCGACTCCTCTACTGGTTTTATTTTACCCAATGGTGCAACTCGTTCTCCCGATGCCTCTTGGGTGAGTCGGGAACGCTGGGAGGCACTAACTCCAGAACAAAAAGGCACTTTTGCCAATATTTGCCCAGATTTTGTGGTGGAATTACGGTCTAGTTCAGATACTCTTAAATCTGTGCAAGATAAGATGAAGGAGTACATTGAAAATGGAGCAAAACTAGGCTGGTTGATCGATCCGCAGCATCGGCGGGTAGAAATTTATCGACCAGGGTTGAGGGTAGAGGTGTTAGAAAATCCTACTGAGTTGTCTGGTGGAGAAGTATTACCGGGTTTTGTGTTAAATTTGCGTCGGATGTGGGGATAATCGCCATTGATGGGTTGACTTTGGCTGACTTTTTTTATATATTATCTACAATGGTAAAATCTGTTTACCTATAAGGTATAGTTCTGCCTTTTTACATATATCACTCATCGACAAAAATCCTTGTGGCATTGCCGGGGCGGGTTTAGTTAAGTTATCGTGTTGTTGCCAAATTTTGGGTGAACCCGCCCCTACACCCCACATCCAATAATGCTCAGTTAAGGTGAGATGGGGAAGACAAGAGAGACAAGGGAGACAAGGAAGAGCTTGAAACTCACTAACTCTCAATTCCCAATTCCCAATTCCCAATTCCCAATTCCCAATTTCCAATTCTCACTAACGAATATCCGAGTTGCCCAAAACGAAGATATCGAAACCCTGTTTGAGATTAGAACTAGTGTCAGGGAAAACCATCAGTCCCGTAAGGAGAATCTGTTACTAATATTAATTCCTCCATAGCGAGAACTTTGCGTTGGGTTTCGCTACGCTTCACCCAACCTACTTTTGCTACTTTTGCTACTTTTGCTAATACTACCACTTATCATCTACCACAATGATATAATTTCGTGGTATAACCATCTACTGATATTGGAGATTGAGTTGCTTCCTGAGCAACACAGGTTGGTAGTTCATCTACCGAGGCTTTAAAATTCACTAACCATACATCCAAAGGTCTAGGTAGTTGGGCTAGAGCTTGTTGTAGAATAGTAGAAGCTGGGCAATCTTGCCCTGGAATACTCTGGCTAACACACTGGCTTTCCTCTTGATGGGCTAGGAGAAATTGGGGATTAATGGGTAATATTGGTAAATTTGTACCATGTTGGAATTCCCAGGCAATACCCATCATTTCACCAGTTTGGACTAGAGTGTTGTGGGTAGTGGCAATGAGCAGCGGTACTGACGACTGCTGTTGCATCATCGGCACCAATAAGTCGGGACGATAGTATTTCTGATAGCCGAGATTGTTAATTACGGTAAGGCCACTGAGAAAACCCATTAGCCAGATAATTGCTACAGTGGTTTTACCATCAATCCTGAAGATATTGCTCTTTCTCCTCATCCCCCCATCTCCCCATCTCCCCATCTCCCCATCCCCCCATCTCCCCATCTCCCCATCTCCTTGCCAACTAATAGCTAAAGCTGCTCCTACAAGAACAATAACAGCGGGAAAGTAAACGAAGTTATACCGCGCTCCTCTGGTAAGATCAACACCGATAAAGTAAGTAATCCCAAAAAAGAGTGCGATCGCTCCGCAAACAAAACCGCCTAAAATGCTTGTTGCTAATCTAGTATCAGATTGTCTCAGTTGGGTTTTGATGCCACGATAGAGAATCGGTATTATCCAGAAGAAAAACAGTAGCATCACTACACCGGAGATCACAGCAACTAGCTTGGCTGATACTTCCACTGGTAGGAGAAAGAGCATGGTAACCCAAGCAGCAAGAGACTGGAAAATAGGATTGAGAATAGTCCAAATAGTGTAGTCGCTACTGATAATCCATTGAATCATCTGCGGATCACGACTAGCTTGCCACACGGGCAACCAGACTATGCTGCCACAAAAAGTACCAGCTGCCACAATACCAATCCGCCACCACTGGGAAGAGGGAACCAAGCTTTCTTCCTTTCTGGCTTGTAAGTGGGGAATTGGGAATTGGGAATTGGGAATTGGGAATTGGGAATTGGGAATTGGGAAGAGTCTACTTTCATCCTCTGGTGGTGAAATCTTTTCATCCGGACTACCTCCGGTTCCCCTCCTTGGAGGGGTTAGGGGTGGGTTCTGCCTCCGGTTCCCCTCCAAGGAGGGGTTAGGGGTGGGTTCTGCCTCCTGCCTCCTGCCTCCTGCA
>JAAHGR010000493.1 GCA_010672425.1 Symploca sp. SIO2E6 | reverse complement strand
TGGTAATTGACCAGCTTCGCTGGTGTCCAAAGCGATCGCGATCAATTACTCGACGACTGCTATGCTGCTACGTACCATGTTACACAAACGCGCCTAAAATACACATATTTTGTCTCCTTTGTCAATAACTTCTACTGAACTGGTGCTCTAGGACTAATTGAAGAACAATTTGGACATCAGCTAAGCTTGACCTGAAGGAAATGGGGAAAGGAGAGCTAACTTATTAAATAAGCATTTTAACAACCAGCAAGATTAACAACATTTTAGGTATCTATTTCAGTCGTAAAAAGTTTTTAGATTGTTACGAACAACACATGAACATGCCTCGGAAGCCTCGCAGTAGACAGTCACAAAATAAAAAACACCATCAGAAACCATTTATAGGACGAGAGACTCTAATAAAATTTTTTCACTCTAATCTCAAACAGAGTCCAGAAAATTGGCTATTTATATTTAATATTTTGGGGCAAAGCGGTGTAGGCAAAACAGGGTTAATGCATCAGCTTCATAGGACAGCGGAAAGTGCAAACTTCATTACAGCATACATCAACAAGTCTGACAACAGCGTCCCTCAAGCAATGAGTCGAATAGCTGAAAACTTTCAAAAACAGGGATATCAGCTGCCTAATTTTAGTCAACGATACAGCGTTTACTTACAGAAAAAAGAAGAAATTGAAGTAGATACAGAAGCTCCTCAAGGACTTATGAGTTTAGTAAATAAGTCCTTGATTAAAGCTAGATTAGGAATCCCAAAACACACTGCTACTGTCATTGGAGGTGTGACGACATCTTTTGTAGACGAAGAAGCTATTGCAGCACAAATTGGAGAGTGGAAATCTTACTTTGCGAAAAGATGTTGGTCTACAGATGAAATACTTTTGGTATGTCAACCCCAGGAAGTGCTAACACCTTTGTTTTTGCAAGATATTGGTGAGGTTGCAGAAGAAGCAAACATCCTGCTGTTTTTAGATAATTACGAAGACACAGGCAGTTTCCTTGATGGTTGGCTCAGAGAATTTTTGCTAGACCCAGATGAGCGTTATGGAATCCTACCCCTCAATTTGATTATTGTTATTGCTGGAACCAAAGAGCTAAGCAGGATTGAATGGAGAGATTACGAAAATAACATTGTGCGCTGGTTTTTAGAACCTTTTACTGAAGATGAAGCTAAACAATATCTTGAAAGTAAGGGTATCACTAATCCTTCGGTAGTTAATGAGATTCTGCGTCTTTCCGAGCGTTTGCCCTTTTGGCTGGAACATTTAGCTACTAAGCAGCATGATAACCTTAACGGTAACAGTCCCCCAAGCCAAACTGCTCTGGAATATTTTCTCAAGGGAATCGACGATCCAAAACGCCTACAAGTTGCTTTGGATGTTAGTCTTTCCCCTTTGATCAGCAAGGATATTGTTGCTGTCTTGCATGGAGAAGAGTCAGCTGATGAGTTGTTCAACTGGCTGAAATCAAGACCATTTGTGAAGGAACACACTGACGGTTATTCATACCAATACCACGAAATCCTGCGCACCGAAATGCTAAAACAGCGTAGAGGTTCTTATCAAAGTTGGATAGACTTGCATGGCAAATTAGCTAGCTATTACGAGAATCGCTACACAGAGCTGAAAATCAATAGACAACAAGAATGGCATGGTTCTAGCTGTCAAATCTATTTTATTAACAGTCTATACCATTATCTTTGTCAGAATCCCAATCAAAAATTGTCTCAAGCTATTAATGCATTTCTTACGGCTTTAGAAAAAAACTTTTTCTCCGAACCTGCTCAAAAATGTGCTGAGACGATTACCCTTGCTGGAAAAGCATCCGCATTGCCAGAACTTCAGAGTTTAGGAGAGCAACTTCTAGAGTTATTGAAAGCTTTTAATGAAAATTATTACGAAGTCGGCATTAATTTAATCACACAATTGTTAGAGCAATATAACCTCGATCAAGAAACTAGAGCCAGGGCTTTGAGTTGGCGAGGTGAGTCCTATCGATTGATCGGAATTTATGAAAAGGCGCTTGAAGATTTTAATCATGCAATTGAGATTAACTTCAGGAACAAGAAAATTCCCATTAGCCTCGATCTTCCTCTCACTCCTGTGGATCTCGAACCGTTGGCAGAGAACATAAAAAATGTGAGCTGGTTACACCTAACGGACTTCCATCAAGGGATGAAGGAACAAAACTGGCTTTGGCCTGGAGTTCGAGAAATCTTTTTGGAAGATCTTAAGCGCCTCCATGAGAAATGTGGACCGTGGGACTTGGTTCTCTTTACAGGAGACCTAACTCAGCGGGGTAGTGAGGAAGAATTTCGGAAGCTAGATGAAGTTCTCAAGCAACTGTGGGAACATTTCGAGCAACTCGGTTCTTCCCCCAAACTCTTGGCTGTACCAGGAAATCATGATTTAGTCAGACCCAATCCTAAAGATCCAACGATCCGAATGCTTCAGCAGTGGTCAGACCAACCAGATATCCAAGACGAGTTTTGGGAAGAGGCATCATCACCCTATCGCCAAGCTGTCACCCAGGCATTTGCCAACTATTCTAACTGGTGGGATCGGCAAGCATTCGTATTAGAAGGCATCACTCCAGGAATCTTGCCTGGGGATTTTTCCGTGACCTTGGAGAAAGATGGAGCCAGACTGGGTATTTTGGGGTTGAACAGCAGTTTTCTCCAGCTTACAGGGAGCAACTATGAAGGTCAGATAGCTCTCCATGCTCGCCAATTTCATACTGCCTGTGATGGAGACGGTTCAGCTTGGACTAAGCAACATCATACCTGTTTGCTCTTGACACATCACCCACCAGCTTGGTTGAACCATAATTCTCGACAACACCTGATGAGCGAAATTACCTCTCATGGACGCTTTGCCGTGCATTTGTGCGGTCACATGCATGATGTAATTTATCAAGAGATGGCAGAAGGTGGCACAGCAACCCAGCGAACTTTTCAAGGTCGGTCACTTTTCGGTCTGGAATATTTTGGAGAAGGAGGCAACCAGCGGCTGCATGGTTATACTGCTGGCAAAATCCAACTGCATGGGGATACAGGACAATTATACTTCTGGCCTCGGGAAGCTCGTCTGCAAGGTCGGCAACGAAGCATTGTGCCAGATTATTCCCTAGAATTAACCGACAATCAGCACACAAATTCGAGAGGTTTCAAACTGCTTCAACCATATAACTACAGAGATAATCTAGCAGAAAAGCAGCTTGCCATAGAGCAACAAACTAATAGTCAACAAGACGCTCAATGCCTTCCTCTTAATGTAGGAGGGACTTCCATAATAGTTTCTCGTAGTTCAACTTACCGAAAATTATATAAATATCAAGAATCATTGCAAGATTGCAACTGGGCTGTTGAAATTAACCCAAAAGATCCTAGAGCATTCACTAGCAGAGGTGAAACTTATCTGCGCATGAAACAATACAAAAAAGCTCTGCAAGATTTTGACCGTGCTATCGAACTCAATCCAGAGGATTCTTGGTCAATTTCCAGTCGAGGTAAGGCTTATCGAACAATGAGAAAATTCAAAAAAGCCCTGCGAGATTTTAACCGTGCCATCGAACTCAATCCAGAGGATTCTTGGTCAATTTCCAGTCGAGGTGAAACTTATCAACAAATGAGGCAATATAAAGAAGCATTACATGATTTTAATTATGTGATGCAAGAATTGGATATAAAAAATGAATTTATATTATCAAATCGCGGATTTATTTATCGCAATCAAGGTTTGTATGATCAAGCCTTGACGGATTATAACTGTGCGATTGAACTCAACCCTAGTAATTCTCGATTGTTTGCCAGTAGAGGCGAAACTTATCGATTAATGAAGCAGTACGATTTTGCATTAGAAGACTTTAGCCATGCTCTGAATTTGAAGCCAAACGATTCGTGGACATTTTGTAGGAGAGCTGAAACTTACCTTTTATTGAAGCAATATGATCAATCTCTTGCTGATTTTCAGCAAACTGTTACCCTAGACCCTAATAACGACTGGCGTTTATTTACCTATTCTTTAGCTCTTAAAGCGGCTGGTTATTCAGATCAAGCTGGGGAAAAAATTAATCTTTCTATTCAAATTGCTTATAAAAGGTCTGAAAAAAAACAAAAAGATTATCGAACAAGTTTGACTCTTGCTCTCTATTATTTAGCTGCCGATCACTGTGAACAAGCCAAACAACTTTATGATGAGGCTTTGTCAAAGAATTTACTACCAGCACTCATACAGGAAGCAATTCGGGGTTTGAATTATTTTCTTAAGATATTTCCCAATCATCAATTAGGACAGTCGATGATGGCAAAACTTTTGGAGAAAGTTAAAGGCTAAGGGTAGGATGTTTCTCTAACCAATTAAGTAGGTAAATACTTGGAGATATATAAAAACATGATTGAGATCATAACTGGAGTTTTTAGTTTAGTCTTTGTGATTTTTGTACTTTTTGTAGCCTTAATATTATGGGGGACATCATTGAAAATTTATTACTGGACACTTAATTGGATACGCAAAATTAGTCCTTATATTTTACTAATTTTTGCTCTTTTTTTATGTGTTAATTTAACCTTAAATATTTTATTTGATTTCATATATTATGAAATACTTCCTAAAAAATCTAGTTATACAAATCAAAATTTTTCATTACTTATTTGGATATTTGCCAGATGTATATTAATTTTTATTTTATATGTTTTTGCTCAGGGTAAAAATAAATTAGTAAAGTATGCCGATAATTCTTTAAAACAAGCTAAAAACAATAAAGATGATGTCAATATTGAATCTTACCAAGAAGAAAAAGCATCTCATCAAACTTGGTTTTTTATATTGTATTCAATCATTATATTTGTTACTATTTGGTGTTTAACACCAATATTGCTTTTTGAGATCGAACATTTACTGCAGTATTTTTTCCAATCTAACAGCAATTATATTAAGTTTTTTGGGACTACGTTTATTGTATTTTTGGGTTTAATATTTCTTTGTCAAGTTAAGAAGCATAATAATCCTACATTCAGAGCATGTGGACAATGTATTGTTATTATGAATACCTCTGTAATAGCACTACTTACTTTTTGTTTCTTCAATCAGCACAACTATAATTTTGCTTTATTAAGCGTTTTTGAGTTTTACTTTAAGTGCGTAAATATGTCGGCTTTTCTGTCGTATGGTTATGATAGTAGTATTGCATGGCTTTTCCCGAAAAGTGAGGAGCCGATACACTGGTTGCAGCGTTTATTCGAATCGCTCGATCTTAAATACAAAATAAAAAAATATATGCCAAGAATACCCGAACCGATTTTACACTGGCATTCAGCTTGTGGAGGAACCATCGGAGCTTATTGTGGTCATCTTTTCTTTAAACACAAGATGAGAGGACAAGAGAGTAAAAGAAAGTTTGCACCAATTTTTGGGGGAACAGCGTTGACTCAAATACTTATGTTGATCGGCTACCAACTTAAGGCAGGACACTTTATATAGCAAGTGCTTCAGGCTTTTGACAATTGAGATATTCTTGGTCGTAATTTTGTCCCGGTTTACGTTGGCAGCCTGTTGATCGGCTTATTTATATTAGTTAACTTACTCTAAATTGTACTATCTTCTATCTAATACTCTCCCTTCTCTGAAAAATCAATAATAAAGTGACGGTATTTCGGGAGATCATACATAAATAACCTCTGCTAAAATATTCTCTTTAACTCTTGACCTTAATCCTTTTTTGCTCACTACATCAACCTTAATGCCCAAAGAGTCACTCAGATAAAACTCTAAATCCACAATATCCAATAAAGAAGGAGCATTAGAATAATCTATCAACACATCTAAATCACTTTCTTCCGTTTGTTCCCCTCTGACATAAGAGCCAAAAATCCCCAACTCTGTAATCTGATATTTTTCTTGAATAGTTGGTTTGTGATTAATGAGAAATTGCTTGATTTCATTAAGCTTCAACATAACTTAAAAACAATATTGAGAAATTAGTTACATAATTTTTATTCTATATCAATAAGCAGGACTTAGCATAATTATTTGGTACTTTATTGCAATTGATACCAAATCCGGCATACATACCCTTGTTATGCCCCACCCTGTAGA
>JAAHGR010000492.1 GCA_010672425.1 Symploca sp. SIO2E6 | reverse complement strand
GTGACGGGAGTTCAGAGGGGGGCTCTTCGGATGGGGAGGGGGATACAAAGGGGGACGGGAGGGGGATACAAAGGGGGACGGGAGGGGGCATTCAGCAGTCTTGCTACATGATAATGATTAAGCGACGAACTCAAACTAAAGTTTTCGGCAACGAGATTAGAATTATCGGCTCCAGAAAGGCTGGTAAGACAACTTATTTGTCAGCATTATTGAGATTCCCCAAGGAGTTAAAGCGCCAATTTCCAGGGCTGAAAATCATACCCATGACCCAAGGGTGTGAAACTCTGATTGAATATGCAAAAAATATTATTGAGCAAGGGGCTGTAGTAGCTGGAACAGATTGGGGTAACGAGCCGTTGTACGCATTTGAAATTAACATTCCTGGAACAAAGGGTTTACCTGGAGTCACGTTAGAGCTGCTCGTCAAAGATTATGTAGGGGAGGTATTTGAATCGATAGGCCAGCCTCATCGTCAGCATATAGTGGAACCTTATCTAGAAGACTGGTGCAGTAGTCAGGGGTGGATGATTATGCTCACTGACTGGCAAGTGGAACAGGATTCCAGAATTTATGCCCCTGCCTTGAAGCGGCTACTGGAGGAACTCAATGAACGAGCTAGAATCAACGAGGAACTGAAAAATCTACGAGTGGCGGTGGTGATGACGAAGTGTGAGCGGGGAGAGTTATGGCCTTGCCGTCTCGATCCGGAAGAGGATTTGTTTAAAGTGCGACTGCAGGAGACTTACCGCATCCTCAAGCAAAAGCTTCCCTCCAGTCGATGTAAGTTTTTTGCTTGCTCGGCATTTGGGGTACTCAGTGATCAACCAGGCGATCGCGATCCGCGCCCCAACCGCTATATTCCTAGTGATGGCAGTTCCCCCGAATTCAATACCTATTTGAGAAATACTAGTGCATGGAAGCCTTACGGGTTAATCTCACCGATTTATTGGCTGAGCACAGGGAGGATGCTTAATGATGAGAGCCTTTAACAATCTCCCACTAGAGTTGGGAGGCAATCACGATATTCGGTTGATTGGACCCCGGAAATCAGGGAAAACCACCTACATGGCAGCTTTGGCTCGATGGCCAAATGCCGACCCCAATAGCCCGATTGAGGCAGTCGATCCCTTTGATACTCCTTCTGCGGAGCTAATTGACTTGGCGCAGGATATTTTGGAAGATGGTAGGGAGTTAGCGGGAACCGACTATGCGATAGATGCCGATGAACTAGCAACCTACACGCTGCTGATTACCCTCAAGCCTAACCTTTTCAACCACCCAAGAGCCAAATTACAGGGCAAATCCATCAGATTGCAAGTTTCCTGTCGGGAGTATTCTGGGGAACTGATTAAGGATCTCCGGAATATCAACACCTCAAGGGTCGATTTGAATAGCTATCTAGATGATTGTGCTTCTGCTAATGGACTCATGCTGCTCTTGGATGGAAGTGCTAAAGCTGACAAAGAGTACGCCCAAGCTTTTAAAAATTTGCAGCAGGAGTTGAATGATCGCTTGTCAGTCTCTAACCAAAGGCGGCAAGATTATCGTATAGCCGTGGTCTTTGCCAAATGCGAACAGGCAGGAGTCTGGATCTATCGCCAAGATGCCAAAAAGTTTATTGGCTTAAAATTTCCGGCAACTAAAGGCGTTTTACAGCAGTGGCGTCGGTTATGGGGATGCCAGATTAACTACTTTTTCTGTTCGGCGTTTGGGACAAAAGGAGAACCCCCTAGACCCAATGTTAGAGTTCTCAGGAGAAATAGAGGAGGAATCGATGGGGTAATTGATAAACCGAATCTCTGGAAGCCGATGGGTTTAGTTGCCCCTCTTTACTGGTTACAGACAGGACAAGAGGATGCACGATTGCGAGATCTATAGAGGTAAGTGAACCATGTCATATCCTATTAAAATCTATGAATTTTACAGGGCGTTCGATAACATTCGCCTTCTAGTTCTAGATTCCTCCAATCCACATGGGGAATACGTATCTGGAGGGTACTCCCCTGAGAAGATTAATCGCCCGAATCATCCTGTACCAGAAGAAATCAAAGGATATGTCCATGCAGGGTACTTTTCTATTAATGACAATTATCCGCCCGATCCGGGTGAAGTAGCTTTAATTGCTAGAGAAATCGGTGAATATGCCGTACTTGCAGTGGCAAATCGTCAAAAAGACGATGGAGGTAGACCGACTATTGGTTATCGCTATTTCTGGCTCTGGAACCCTAAGCCTTCGGAATTTGATGGAGTTGAAACTTTGTTGAAATGGTGGCAACCTCGGAATTTGACCTTCAATATGGAGGAAGCCTTTTTCAACAAAAACAACGCTAAAAATCACGGAAACACTGCTGAACTACTACCAATCATAGACTTAAATCATTATTCAGACATTGCAGCATTTGTTGAGCAAAACAATAGTTTATTACCAGTTACCAAAGTAGCCCAAAACAGCAATTGGAGTGTAGATTCTACCAACGAGTCTGAGTTTGTTAAACTCCACTATCAAACTCTTGGATTAAAGCTTCACTATTCGACGCAACAACTTGCCTGGGCTTGGAATGTCAAACGATTATTACAGCCAAGTAGTTTTCTGTGCATTTATTATGCGCCTGGAATGGAAGGTTTGGTTGCGATACCATCTAGACAAAGAAATACTCAAGTTCCAAATGTTAGCTCTAGCATAACTAATAACACAAGTCAAAATAGACCACCTAATCCACCCACTCCTAGGGCCCCTAGGGTGAGACACGCTGTCGGAACAGAGGGAAACATTCGGGATTGCTTAACAACAATATCTCGAAAGTTTTCACCTCAAAAACCCTTAGACAATCGCAGTGTTGAAAAACTTTTTGAATATCTGATTAATTATCCTTGTTCGGAATATGACTGGTCTAACTATATAGATCCTTTAGTCTTGAAATCTCAACCTGATCCAGAGAGTACTTATCAAGGGTTGCTGGCAATACTGATTCCAGAAATAACGGTTGCATGGCTCCATGAAGTTTCGAGTAATTTTCAAAATTCCAAGTCTAATCGTTTGAATTGGTTGAAATCACCAAAGGAAGATGCACTATCTTTAGCTTTTGAGATTCAGAATCAAATTATTGAGCTGGCCAAGAAACAAAATACTAGGATTTACGAACAATTAAACTCAATAATATTTGAGGGTATTTACAGTTTTTTGGTTACTATATTGAATGGCCATGAAGACATTGAACCAAAGTGGGAGCAGGCTATATCGTTACTAACAAATAGCAAAAGCGTTTGGTCAAATGAGTTTAAAAAATCTAAAAACAAGCTATGTAAACAACTAAAGAATCAGGTAGGTGCTTCTCAAAATCAAAAAATCATAGAAATCCAGGAAGAAGAAAGTAGGCAAGGCTTAATCCGAGTATCTAGAGAAATTTCAAAAACAAATACTCAAGATTACTCTAACCAGCTGATAGAAGAAGCTTTTAAACATCTGACTAATTATCTTGATCTACAAGATGAAAAACCTAACCTTCCAGATGATGGGATGCCAAAGCTATTGAAAAAAGAACAGGTAGTTTACGAAGCATTACTGGCAATCGTAATTCCTGAAAGAACTGCTAAATGGCTCGATCAAGTTGCAAGAAATTTTCAAAGTTCAAAATTTAATTTTTTGAATTTCCCGAAATCTATAAAGGAAGATGATCTTTATTTTGCTTTTGGTATTCAAAGTAAAATTTTAGAAATAGCCAAACGTCTAAAGAATAATGAGATTCATGAACAACTAAACTCAATAATATTTCAGGGCATATCTAGTTTTTTGACCAATATGTTGTTAGATAGTAAGAAATATCATAAACAACTAAATCTAATAATGCCTGAAGAAATTTCTAGTCTTTTGGTTACTATAAAGTGGCAACAGGCAATATCCTTACTAAGAACTAGGCAAACTGTCTGGTCTATTTATTTTTTGAATAAATTTGAACAAAAGCTATGGAATGAACTAAACAGCTTAAATTTTGTTATACCTGATGAGTCTACCTCATTAAGTAAATTTGCCCAATTCATTTTAGTTACTTTAAATAAAGTACGCAAAAATCGAAGCAAAGGTGTTTCATATAGAGTTGATCGCTACTTTAAGATTGCCAAAAGTTTTCGTGATATTCGTCTGTATAAACTAGCAGGATTATTTTATTTATTTTACAAAAATCCAATCCGTGAAGACATATATTCCTATTGTCGTTCAGTAGGATTGCAATCAGTAATTGATTTTTTAGAAGCAGGAGGTAAACTAAAACAACAAGGTCATTCAGGAGATGGTAAAAAAAAATGGTATGACAAGATAAAGGGTGAACAAGTATTGATAGGCACATTTTTTATAGCATTTCTTATTCTTGCTGTAATACCTGTGATTGATATTTTCCCTAGTTACCGGAGAAGTCCACGATCTGAGAGTGAGTCTCAACCTCCTGAAAAATATTCCTGGCAAGCTTCACTTGATGAGTTAAACGATATATATTTTGATAATTCAGAGCAATTACATGAAGAGCTAAAAAACGAATATGTTCCTGACCCATCATCAAACTCTGCCGATATTCAAACTAAACTGGCTCGAGAATTTCTTCTTACTAGTGAAGATGAAGGAGAATTTAAAAATAGAATAAATAAGCTAGAAGAGTGTAAAAATGGAGATTATCAGCAGTTTGGCTCCTGCATTTTTCCAGATCCTGAACAACGCCAACAAATAATGGACTCAATCAAGGAATCAGATGAGCGATAGCCTCAACAGAGTAATATTCTATACCGCAATTGGCGCTGTGTCAGCCCTGCTCAGCTGGTCAATCAGTCATCTACTAATTGATATTTTACCAATCCAGTATTTTCTACCAAACTTTCCCCTAGAAATTATCATCCTGACGATCGCGACACCAATCATCGCTGCTGGTATAGTAGTTGCAGAGGTCTTCTTGAGTAACCCAACTCGCATCAAAGCCAACTGGCGAGTTTTATCGAGATCGTCCCTCAAAGCTGTATTCACCTTCGGGTTGATTGCTGGACTGATTCTCAGCCTACTCAACTGGCTATTAACCGCAAGTCAGTGGCCTTCGATACTCATCCGCCTGATATCCTGGGCACTCATCGGCTCCTTTGCAGGCATTGCCGAAAGCTTGAGTTGGGGAACTCGCAGTATCGAAGGAAGTAAGGCTCGCATCCAACAGCGAATCATTCAAAGTACGGGATTAGGTACTGGATCAGGTTTAGTTGCAGCTGTATTCTATGAAATCTTTCGCCCAGTATTAGGCTGGTACGACGAATTCTTTGGCTTTCTTTTGCTTGGTTCTATCCTCGGACTCGCTCTATGCTTTGCTGCAAGTCCCAGCTACCACTTTGCTCTCCGAGCAGGTCAAGGTTTTGAAGCTGTCAAGCCCAAGCCTCGGGGTAGAACCACCCAGCTGCTAGATCCCCCTCGTCCTGAATTGAACAATCCAGATCTTAAGTTCATTCCAGACAACGATGGTATGTACGAGCATATTGAGGAAGGACTTTCCATTCAGCTACCAACTACCACTCCACAAAGGGGTATCCAAATTGGTTCGGGCAACAACTCTGACATCTACATTCCCCATATTCCGGAAGACTGTGCTGTCTTGAGCATCCGAAACGGTAATGTAGAACTTCGATGCCGGTGTGAAAAATCGGTTCAAGTCCAACGACAATGGGTATCACAAGGTCGGAAAGTTACTCTCAGACATAATCAAATGGTAACCCTTTATCATGAAAGCGATTGCGATAAATTCTACAGATTCATCTTCTACAACCGCTTCCTCGATCCCCAGGCTTAGGGATTGGGGAGATAGAGTAGTGCGAGCATCTTGCTCGCGTAACATTTGTACGGGCATCTTGCTCGCGTTTGACCGTAGTGCGAGCATCTTGCTCGCGTTTGTCCTCTAGCCCGATACACGGGACCTGTTGGGTTTCGCTGGCGCGACCCCCAACCTACGTTTGGCTACATTTGGCTGCTAGGAATCAGCTTGACTTTGGGAGAGTAATATCAAATCCGGCTAAACACTTATCGTATCCTTCAACCTTGCAACCTTGCTCTTTTCCTTCTGCCCTCTGCCTTGGAGCCTTCTGCCTTATTGTCACCAAGGTGTAACGATTCCACCGGATTTGATATAA
>JAAHGR010000491.1 GCA_010672425.1 Symploca sp. SIO2E6 | reverse complement strand
GCAAAAGCAACAAGCAATGAGTTCCCTGGAGCAACAAGTAGACGCTTTGACTCGTCAAATCCTCGAAAAACTACTAGGACCGGAATTAGTGAGATAACTAAGCTATAAGCTATCAGCACCAGCTGGTATAGCATGAGTCAAGGAATTGAAGATTGAAGATTGAAGATTTTAGATTTACCCCATAAATAAATTTAGGAAATAAATTTAGGGGCTTGTGACCGTTTTAATTCTCAAATCTCAAATCTCAAATCTCAAATCTCTCTGGTCAACGTCTTAGGTGATTTCACAGCAAAGAAAAATGTAATTAGTTTATGATGGGGAAATTGTTTTTATTAGCCACATTATTGGCAACAGAGGCTCACTCCTCTGGTGAAGGTGGCTTTGGGCTGCACTTTGATATTCTAGAATCCAATCTCGTCAACCTGGCAATCTTGATTGGAGTGCTATTTTACTTTGGGCGTAAATTACTAGGAAACACCTTGGGTGAACGTAGTGCCAGGATTGCTGAGGAAATTCAAGCCGCAGAACAGCGCCAAAAGGAAGCAGCGGGAAAACTTGCGGATCAACAGCAAAAGTTAGCTCAAGCCCAAGCTGAAGCAGAAGAGATTCGCCAAGCTGCTGAAGCAAACGCACAAAGAGCTAAAGAAAAAATATTAGCTCAATCTGAAGAAGATGTCAAGCGTTTGAAAGAAGTCGCAGTGCAGGATCTCAACACCGAACAAGAGCGAGCGATCGCTCAACTCCGGCAGCGGGTAGTTGCCATGGCCTTAGAGCGCTCAGAGTCGAGGCTCAGAGGTGATTTAGATGAGTCTGCTCAGCAACAACTAATCGACCGCAGCATTGCTTTATTAGGAGGTGGATCATGAAAGGCAGTCTCTTAAGTGCCGGAGTGGTAGAACCCTATGCAGAAGCCTTAATGTCTGTGGCTCAGGAGCATAGCCTCACTGAACGGTTTGGGGAAGATGTTGCTGGTCTGCTGAGTATTCTGCAAGAATCATCAGAATTGCAGCAGTTGTTAGGCAGTCCGGTAGTGAAAGCCGAAGACAAAAAAGCCGTATTGCAACAGATTTCTACTAGTCTTGGGGGGGACCAACTTCACCCCTACATGCTCAACTTTTTGAATGTACTAGTAGACCGCAGACGTATTCTCTTTGTAGAACCCATTTTACTGAAGTATCAAGTTCTGCTGCGGAAGCTCAAACACACTGTTCTAGCAGAAGTTACCTCAGCGGTATCCCTGACTGATGCTCAAAACCAGTCAGTAAAAGAGAAAGTGAAGGAAATAACTGGTGCTAGCCAAGTAGAACTCGATACCAAAATAGACCCTGAATTAATCGGCGGTGTGATCATCAAAGTCGATTCTCAGGTAATCGATTCGAGTTTACGAGGACAACTGCGTCGCATCGGCCTACGCTTAAATGCCACCTAGTTCTTGTGAGGACTCCAAGAGGGAGAAGGAGGACGAGGGAGACCAGGAGAAAAAGGAGGACTAGGAGAAAAAGGGAGATATTTTCAATTCCCCATTCCCCATTCCCCATTCCCCATTCCCCATTCCCCATTTCCAAACAACCAACAACAAACAACAAGCAACAAACAAAAATGATTAGCATTAAACCCGACGAAATTAGCAGCATTATTCGGCAACAAATCGAGCAATACGACCAAAAAGTAGGAGTTTCCAACGTTGGTACAGTCTTAAAAGTTGGAGACGGCATTGCCCGGATTTATGGTCTGGAAAAATGCATGGCCGGGGAACTGGTAGAATTTGAAGACGGTACCGTTGGCATTGCTCTGAACTTGGAAGAAGACAATGTTGGTGCGGTGCTGATGGGTGAAGGTAACGAAATCCCAGAAGGTAGTTCCGTTACTGCCACCGGCAGAATTGCTCAGATCCCGGTAGGAGATGCGGTAATTGGTCGTGTGGTGGATGCTTTGGCTCGCCCCATCGATGGTAAAGGAGATATTCAGACAACCGAATCCCGCCTCATCGAATCTGTTGCTCCAGGCATCATTGAACGACGTTCCGTTCATGAACCAATGCAAACCGGAATCACCGCTATCGACGCGATGATCCCCATTGGCAGGGGTCAGCGAGAGTTGATTATTGGTGACCGGCAAACCGGTAAAACTTCGATTGCGGTTGATACCATCATCAACCAAAAGGAAGAAGATGTAGTTTGTGTCTACGTTGCCATTGGTCAAAAATCTTCTACCGTTGCCCAGGTAGTAAATGTTCTCAGGGAAAAAGGAGCATTAGATTACACAATTGTAGTCGCAGCTAACGCTTCTGACCCAGCAACCCTACAGTACCTGGCTCCTTACACCGGTGCAGCTTTGGCTGAGTATTTCATGTACAAAGGCAAAGCAACCCTAGTCATTTATGATGACCTTTCCAAGCAAGCTCAAGCCTATCGCCAGATGTCCCTTCTACTGCGCCGTCCTCCCGGTCGTGAAGCTTATCCTGGAGATGTATTCTACCTCCACTCCCGCTTATTGGAAAGGGCTGCTAAGCTAAGTGATGAACTAGGGAAAGGTAGCATGACAGCGCTGCCAATTATCGAAACCCAGGCTGGTGACGTATCTGCTTACATCCCCACCAACGTGATTTCGATTACCGATGGTCAGATTTTCTTGTCCTCTGACTTGTTTAACTCCGGTTTGCGTCCAGCTATTAACCCTGGTATCTCCGTATCCCGAGTTGGCTCTGCTGCTCAAACCAAAGCAGTTAAAAAAGTTGCTGGTAAATTGAAGTTAGAATTGGCTCAATTTGACGACCTACAAGCTTTCGCTCAGTTTGCTTCCGACTTAGATAAAGCAACCCAAGACCAACTATCCAGGGGTCAGCGTTTACGGGAACTACTCAAGCAACCCCAGTATTCACCTTTAGCAGTTTACGAGCAAGTAGCCCTAGTTTATGCTGGTTTGAATGGCTATCTAGATGATATTGCCGTAGAAAAGATTACCACTTTCACCGCCGGACTACGGGAGTACCTGAAGACCAGCAAACCCAAGTATGGTGAGATCATTCAGCAAGAGAAAGTACTCACAGAAGAAGCAGAAACTCTCTTGAAAGAAGCGATCGCAGAATACAAGAAGACCTTCCTAGTATCAGTGTAGATTGGTCATTTGTTATTGGTTATTTGTTGTTTGTTATTGGTCATTAGTCATTTGTTGTTTGTTGTTTGTCATTGGTCATTGGTCATTAGTTATTGGTCATTGGTCATTAGTCATTGGTCATTAGACATCTCCAAAAACTCAATATTGACCTAGATACCATAAGGTTTTCAGGTTATTTTCTGGAGATATCTATTAGTCATTGGTTATTAGTGTTTAGTACAAACAACGAACAACAAACAACCAACAACAAGCAACAAACAACCAACAACCAACAACCAACAACCAACAACAGAAATATTATGCCCAATCTTAAAGCAATTCGCGATCGCATCAAGTCGGTCAAGAATACCAAAAAAATTACCGAGGCGATGCGCCTCGTAGCCGCAGCTAAAGTGCGTCGTGCTCAGGAACAGGTAACTGCTACCCGTCCCTTCGCCGATCGTTTGGCACAAGTCCTCTATGGCTTACTCAACCGTTTACAGTTTGAAGAAGCCAATCTACCCCTACTCAAACAACGAGAGATCAAGTCCGTAGGCTTACTAGTAGTCACCGGCGATCGCGGACTGTGTGGTGCTTATAATACTAACGTTATCCGCCGTGCAGAAAACCGTGCCAAAGAACTCCAACAGCAAGGCAAGGACTATAAGTATATCTTAGTTGGACGCAAAGCCATCCAGTACTTCGAGCGGCGCAACCAACCGATTGATGCCAAATACTCTGGTTTAGAGCAGATTCCCACCGCCTCAGAAGCAAACGCGATCGCAGATGAGTTGCTCTCTTTGTTCCTATCCGAATCTGTAGACCGGATTGAGTTAGTCTACACTAAATTCGTCTCCCTAATTAGTTCTCGTCCTGTGGTACAGACCCTGTTACCCCTAACGCGGCAAGGATTAGAATCCCAGGATGATGAAATCTTTAGGCTGACGACTCGTGGTGGTGAATTTAAAGTGGAGAGGGAAGCTGTCTCAACTCAAGTCAGCAGCTTCCCCCAGGACATGATTTTTGAACAAGATCCAGTACAAATTCTCAATGCCCTGTTACCACTGTATCTCAATAACCAGTTACTGCGGGCCTTACAAGAGTCAGCATCTAGTGAACTCGCGGCTCGGATGACGGCAATGAACAATGCCAGCGATAACGCCACAGAAATGATCGGCACCTTAACCCTATCTTACAACAAAGCAAGGCAAGCTGCGATTACCCAAGAAATCCTCGAAGTAGTCGGTGGAGCCCAAGCCTTAAGTGGTTAGTAGGGGCGCACCGACGTGCGCCCCATCCAGCGTGCGCCCCATCCATTGTTGATCCCCCTAAATCCCCCTTAATAAGGGGGACTTTTTTTTTGTGTACTTTACAGTTTTTTGCGCTGTAAGAAACCCGACTTTTTTAAAAAGTCGGGTTTCTGGGTTAACAGTCATGTAACTGTAACTTAATCGATAGGTTATCGCTTTGGCCGGTTTTGTAGTTAAATGACGGAATTCAATTTTCAATTTTCAATTTTCAATTTAACAAATTACTAAAGAATCTTGACCAGTTAGCACATTCAAATCATCTTGATCCAACTCTACAGGTGTACCACTGCGAATTAATTCAGCAAAATTCTTATTAGGCACCATCAAGCATAACAGATATAGACGATTACCCCAATTCAGTCAAATTACTGGCACATCGACGGCTCGTAAAGCCGGAAGTAAAGCTTGCAGAGGTTCAATGGGAGCCCGATCCGGGGTCACGTCTACACCGATATGCGCTAGCCAGCCTTTAGGGTGGCAAAAGTCATTTTGCATATCGACTACTACAATTGCCGCTTTAGCTAAATCTAAGCGTAGGGTTTTGGTTTCTGTTCCTAGGGTGATAGGTTGAGGAGTAAGGGGAGAACGAGTAATATCCGCGATCGCACTATTAACTTCCCATGCATTCGGTGGCACACCTAAAGTATAAAGAGGTTGATTCATAATTTTTTTTAACAAAGGCTAAAGTAGCTACTCAATCCATTACCAGAACCACTACTAATTTGTCAACCCCCCCGTTGGAGTGTAGGGAGATGGGGAGATGGGGGGATGGGGAGATGGGGAGGACAAGGAGGACAAGGAAGATAAGGAAGACAAGGAGCCTTATTGCGATTTTTTTAGCTAAAATAGTCCAAGGTTTTGGTATTTTTTGGATCAAAAACCCTTGCACCTTAGCGTGGAAAATTCCTAAAACCTACCACCTACAACCTATCTCAACCGAGAATTAGGAATCAACCATGCAGCTAGAGGACTACTTTGATTTTGTTGCCCCTGATGACATCCGCGTGAAGGGTACTCGGATTGGTATTGAGCATATTCTTTATGAGTATATTCATAGAGCACAAACTCCAGAAGCGCTCAAACAACGGTTTCATACCGTTACTCTAGAACAGATCTATGCTACGATCCTTTACTATCTGCATAATCAAGAATCTGTATCTACCTATGTTGCTGATTGGCTGGCTTATTGTCACCAAGCACAGGAAGAACAACGTAAAAATCCCCCTTCTGTTGTTGTCAAACTTATGCAGCTGAGAGCAGAGAAAGAAACTGTTCTTCTGAAACAGTAAGTTTTTTTGATACATGGCAATCCAATATCTACTGGATGAGCATATTCCTCTGAGCTATCGTGTTCAGCTCTTAAGCCGTAATCCAAACCTGCGAGTTTGGGTTATTGGCGATCCTAGTGCTCCACCCAAAGGCACTCCCGATCCGGTTCTTCTCAACTGGTGTGAGGATAATAATCTTTTTAAGGATATCGAGAATGAGTGAATGTAGAATGAGTGAATGTAGAATTGGGAATTAGGAACAAATTTAGTATATTTGTAGGGGCGGGTTTAGAGATATCTTATCGAATTTCACGATAACTGTTGTACAAAACCCGCCCTAGCGATAACCTCGCGCTTAGTTACGTTAACCCGAAGGATATCGACAGGGCGGGAAATGATTCCAATATTCAGGTTAAATGGTCTAGATTGTCCCTAGGGTCTGCCTCATCAAGTCGATTGATTCGGGTTTTGAAGTAA
>JAAHGR010000490.1 GCA_010672425.1 Symploca sp. SIO2E6 | reverse complement strand
AACAAACAACCAAAAACAAACAACCAACATCAAACCGTTTGACTCAAAGCATCAGTAAGATAATTAGCAGCAGCTTTCACCAAAGCGATCGCGTTTTCGTAGATCATCCGAGTTGGTCCTAAGATGCCGACACTCCCTACTGGTAGACTATCCTGTTGATAAGTTGCACAAACCAGGGTACAGATCCGCATTGGTTCTAGGGGATTTTCTGAGCCGATCCGTACTTTTACCTGAGACTTCGATTCTGGGTAACTGGGTAACTCAAAGATTACTGGCCACAGTTGCTCTTGTTCCTCTTCCAAAAGGTGTAACAGCATCTGGACTTGCTGTAACTCAGAAAATTCTGGCTGACGCAACACCTCTGAGAGTCCACGAATCATAATTGGTGTAGAAACCGGTGCTTGAGCACGACGGTTGAGCTGAGTGAGTAAACTTTTCAAAAAATCTGTATACCGGATAAACTCTCTATCTAGTTCACTCCAATCTAAGGTAGCCAACTCACCTAGGTTTCGTCCCCGCAACTCACTATTCAAAAAATTGGATAATATCTGTAATTCCCGTTCGATATTCGACTCATCAACTACAGTCTGATCCTCTGATTGGGGTAGTTCCATCAAAATAGATTGAGTTTCATAGGCATCTGTCACCACAATCAGCATTGCTTGTCCTACCTCAATCTGCACTAATTGCAAATGCCGTAAACGGGTAGTACGATTTTGAGGCATAGTAATTAAGGCAATGTAACCACTGATGCTAGCTAGGATCTGTGCCGCATCTCGCAGCAAAGCTTCAAAACTCGCGTCTTCCCATTTCAATTGATCTGTAAGCAAATGCTCTAGTTGATGTCCTAAGGTATCTGAAGGAGACATCAGTCGATCAACATAAACGCGGTAGCCAGAGTCAGAGGGAATCCTTCCTGCAGAAGTATGGGGTTGATACAAAAAGCCAGATTTTTCCAAAGCTCCCATACAAGTGCGAATTGTCGCAGGACTGACACTCAGGTTGTACCCCTGTGCCAAAGCTTTAGAACCAACTGGTTCTGCCGTCGCAATGTAGTGACGGATAGTACAAGCAAGGATATGTTGTTGCCGATTAGTCAGACGCATCTACTCGTCAAATGTGAACAATCACTGAACCTAATTAGGTGTTAGGTGTTAGGTTTTAGGTTTTAGGTTTTAGATGCAGATCCTATTAGCGTTGATTTCAAGATAACAGAAATCTTACAGTATTGGAGTATTCCCTCTTCAAAGCACCCCACGGGCGGCGCACCGCCCGCTACGAAGGTCAGAAACAAGCAAAATCTTCTTCCCTCCTGCCTCGGAGCCTCCTGCCTCCTGTTTCTTAAAAGCAGCTCCACGGGCGGCACGCCGCCCCCTACGAAGGTCAGAAACTACCTCCTACCTCCTTCCTTGGAGCCTTCTTTCCTCCTTCCTCCTCTCTCGCCTCCTGCCTTGCAGCCTCCTGCCTCCTGCCTCCTGTTTCTTAAAAGAGCATAGGGTAAATTCACCCCATTCCCCATTCCCCATTCCCTTGTTTCTTAAAAGCACTAGTACTGAGGAATACGATTATCGACCCTGAGTGAGTAGGCATGGATACCCCCTGCCACATTTTTAACATCGGTGAAGCCCTGAGTCAGTAACCACTGACACATCTGAGCCGAACGACTGCCATGATGACAGAGGACTAAGGTTTCTGTGTTAGGGTCAAAACGAGTTGTAATTTGGCCTGACCATTCGGCAAAGTCACTCAAGGGTAGTATCTCAAAGCCTTCGATTTTCGCGATCGCGACTTCCTGGTTTTCTCGCACATCAATCAGCTGTAGCTCTTCTGGAGACTCTGCCATTCGTTGAGCTAGTTGTTCAACGCTGATCTCGGCAATGGTTTCGCTAAAAAATTGCGCTGTCATTAAATTGTGTATAGTTTATTCCTTTATTATACCACCATCCAAGGAAAAATGCTGTATTATGGCTTCATCTTTACTTAATCAATGGTTTCAGAGATAACTGTAGATCAAAATAGCATCCGAGGCTTGGTTCATTGCCAATAAAATTGGCACTAATCAAGGGAAATTAATATTACGTAGAAACACTGATTTTATTTGATTGATTCCGTGTTAAGGTAAATCATAGTTAGTCAAGCAATTGAAGATTGAAGATTGAAGATTTTAGATTTGCCCCATAAATTTAGGGGCTTGTGATCGTTTAAATTTTGCAATTATTTAATCTAAAATCTAAAATCTAAAATCTAAAATCTCTCTGGTTAATTTTCTTCTAGGGACTGCTTTCTGCCTTCTTGCACTAAATTTGCGCAAGTAATTGATAGAGATTTCTTCATTCGTAATCATTAGCAACGCAAGGTTATTAGATAAATAACCAACAGTCAACAAGGTCAAGAATTTGTTCATGCTATTAAATGCAAAAGTTGTTGAAAATTCCTCTATGGAATGCCTGTTAAACCTGTGGAAAGAGCGTTATAATCCTGACTTATCCGCTCTATATTTAGCCACAGATAACTCTTTGTCTCGGAGTAACTTACTTAAACTTACATCACCAGAAGGTCGAGCCACAACTATCAATAAATTACACAGGCGCTTGCTAGAAATTAGTTGTCAGATAGCAGAAATAAAAACGAAATCATTCTACGCTGACATGCCTAATATTGTAGAGTTATGGAAGACGAAGGGAGTAACTCAAGTTGTTCTCAAAGTTTATCTCAAGCTATTGGAAATTTACCAACGAACTTCGCCCAATATTTCTCCCGTATTGCACCTAGCCGGGGAACATATCGAAAGCAGGTCTCTAGCCTCATGGACAACCTTAGCAAAACAAGCTTTAGGGATGCCGCCAATAGAAGAGTTAGTTAGGGAACTTGAGCCAATGTTGTTGACATTTCAGAAGCAGCACATTGAAGTCCAAGACAGGCACACCTTGGTCTTCATCACTACACTATTAAACTTCACTAACCAACTACTTTTACAGAAACTGACTCCCTTGGAGCAAGTACTGCTCAAACCCTATTTCAAGTTTGTTGAAGAACAAGTAGCTTACCCTTGGCAAAGAGTTTGTGCTGCTGTTGCCAAGTACCCAGTTAATTCTGCTATGTTCAGGATAGTAGAAAAAATGTTTCCTGCTGCTGCTGAGATTGCCGAAACAGTATACAGCAAATTAGTGAAATTGCTTCCTAATCATACTAGTCATCGGGGTGAGTTAACCGAGCCAGGAATTATTCACTCCTGTATCCGCGACTTGCAAATATTTCAAGCCTATTTTTGGTTATGCTTATTAGAGGTAAGTCTGGTTCCAGTAGAAGAAGAACTAGTTGAATTGTCTGCGATCGTTTTACCCACAGTAGGTGTAAAATGGAAAATGATAGAACTCTGGAATCAACTATTAGTAGAGGAAATTTCTAGCAGAGCAACACCAACCCAAAGAATTCTGTTACAGCCCTATACTAAATGGTGGCAGCAAGCCTTCTTAAAAAAGCGAGAGCTATTTTTTGTACCTGCTAAATACCATCACCATCAAACTAGCCCTAATTTAGAAGCTCAATCTCTCTCCTCCCAAAGGAAATGGCTTTACGAGCAAAGTATTACTCTTGAGAAACAAGGGAGTAGGGAGTAGAGAATTGGGGATTGGGGATTGGGGATTGGGTATTGGGTTCAAAACCTTGCACTCCTTGCGGGGAAATCCCTGGGTGATACCAAATCCGCTTTTAAAGGTACAATATCACAATTGGCTCAAGCCTTTGATATAGGATGATTTGGTCGATATGGGTAATCAGCCTATGTAAACCGGATTTGGTATGACCTAGGGATTTGAGTGCCCAAAACTAGGATACATGCTTCATTCCTTCTTACTTGTTACTTGTTACTTGTTACTTATTCTCCCAAGCCCGAATTAGGGCAAGCTATTGGGATCAATGCCTAATTGTAAAAGGCGATCGCGTAACTGTTGATTTTTCTGGCGTTCCTCCTCTAGAATGGCTTCTGCACGATCAGCTCTTTGTTGCTCGAGATTAGCTCTTTGTTGCTCAAAATCAGCTCTTTGTTGCTCGAGATCGCGAGCTCCCTCAGCTATAATTGCTCTTTGTTGTTCAAGCTCAGCTCGTTCATCTAGCGTGGGAACCCACTCCCCAAACTCATCATAAAACTGCAACCACAGTCCTTGTGCTCCCTTATAACTCCCTTGCCATAAACCCAAACCTAACCCCAACTCTTCTAACCACAACCTTCCTTCTGATAAATCTAAGGCTTGATATTTCCCATTGAGCAAAACAAAACCCCGAAACTGATTCTGATAAGGGTCATAGATTACGTAATAAGGGACTTGTAAGATTTGTTCGTAAACTTCCCATTTCTTTGGTCTTTCTTCCTTTTGCTGTTCTGTTTTGCCTAAATCTTCATTCTCTGGATCTGGAGAAGCTAACTCTACCAAGAGAAAGGGAGTGATTCTCTCCTCCCAAATTACATAACTCAGACGTAATTCTTGTTGCAGAGTACTGTGCTGAGCATCCAATGCCAAAAACCAATTAGGTCTTTTGTACCACAAAGGATGCTTGCTCTCATAGTATAGATTCAAATCACTGGCAATCAAATAATCCTGTTGAGGGTAACGAGGAGATTGACTGGTTTTTTTGAGTAAATCCGGTTGATAATTGTAAAATTGGTCAGGCAAACCAGGCTCCTCTAGATCTTCGCTAGGCAAATCGTACATAGTCGGCAGATTGCTCTCCCCCTGGCTCTCCCCTTGGCTCTCTCCCTGGCTCTCCCCTCCTGGGAGGGGTTGGGGGCTCACAAGGGTAGGTTTTTAATATTTCGGTCAATAAGAGACAAGGAAGGAAAGTAGACAAGGTAGACTTATGTTGATTTTTTACGAAAAACTGGGGTTTTCAGCATCTGTTGATTTTTGACAACCGAACAGAATCATGTACGGTTTTCCTCCCTTGTCTCCTTGTCCACCTTGTCCACCTTGTCTTGTCCCAACCCGAAAGTAAAAAACCTACCCTTGTCAGGGGGTTGGGGGTGGGTTTGGGTTGAGGGTAGGTTCTGCCTTGAGTAAATGGAATAATATCATGTCCGCCTAATCGCTTACGATAAAAACGTCTTCGTGTCCCCGCGTCCCCGCGTCACCGCGTCAGCCTTAACGATAAGTATTCAACCGGACATGATATAACAGGGCCTTACTTACAAGTCTCTAGATAAAAAGTAGGAGGTGGTGGTTCTGTATGTGCAGCAATATCTCGCCAGTCCAACCCCAATACTTCGCTAATTTCCACCAAATTACGGAAATCTACAGGTTTACCATTGAGGAAATTTTTGACAGTAGCTAAAGCTAGCCCTACCTCGTCAGCTAGAGCTTTCTGCCTGGGAAAGCTATTGCGCCTGACAGCTGATTTGACTAGTTCAATGCACCCTGGAGAAACCCTAAGCGATTGCAGCATATTTTATCTCCAGGAATATTACTTAATTACGCAGTGATCCTAACCTAGAGCCAATTTGTAGCGTATCTTACTCCAGGAATATTACTTGGTAATAAGTAGGTGGGCGCACTAATAACTAAGAGGGCGCACTAATAACTAAGAGGGCGCACTAATAACTAAGAGGGCGCACTAATAACTAGGGCTTGCTGCATAAGTGTGTCAACCATGCCAGACTTGGGTTTCAAGCATTTTTTTTCAAAATAAGTGCAAGGAACATGCATCTATGGGCTCAAGAAACCTTGCACTCCTTGCGGGGAAATCCCTGGGTAATTTTGGGGGATGCAAGTGCTCAAAACTAGGATACAGCGCTTTGCGCTGTAATGAAGTACACTTTTCCGGAAGTCCCCGTGGAAGTAAAAGCGTAGCATCCTCTGGCTTCCCGTGGAAGTAAAAGCGTAGCATCCTCTGGCTTCCCGTGGAAGTAAAAGCGTAGCATCCTCTGGCTTCCCGTGGAAGTAAAAGCGTAGCATCCTCTGGCTTCCCGTGGAAGTAAAAGCGTAGCATCCTCTGGCTTCCCGTGGAAGTAAAAGCGTAGCATCCTCTGGCTTCCCGTGGAAGTAAAAGCGTAGCATCCTCTGGCTTCCCGTGGAAGTAAAAGCGTAGCATCCTCTGGCTTCCCGTGGAAGTAAAAGCGTAGCATCCTCTGGCTTCCCCCTTTCAAAGGGGGACGGGAGG
>JAAHGR010000049.1 GCA_010672425.1 Symploca sp. SIO2E6 | reverse complement strand
TCCCAAATCGCCCAAGAAAATAACTACACTGAAAGTTACCTGAAGCAATTTGTTGGTCGTCAGACATGGCAACTGCTATCAGAGGCATTAGGTAAAAAAGTCAATAAACATAACTCTTACTTGGTGCTCAACGAGATGCTGAAGGATTCTCCAATCTCCCCCAAGGAGCAGTTGACTAAAATTACTCCCACAACAGAGAAAATCAACTTAGAATTTTGGGAAGGACAGGTGCCCCTGACTTCCAGTTTCTATATTGAACGTCCACCGGTGGAACTCACCTGTTATCAAGAAATTATCCAACCAGGGTCATGGCTCTGTATCGAAGCACCCAAAAAGATGGGCAAAACTTCCCTGCTTTCCAGAATACTCGCTTATGGCCAGTATCAGTATTATCAGACAGTGCGGTTAAATTTAGCTCAGGCTGGAACAGAAAATTTGACTTCCATCAAAAAATTACTGCGCTGGCTTTGTGCTAATGTGAGCCTACAGCTAGGTCTAGAGCCTAAGTTGGATGATTATTGGCATGATGATCTGGGCAATCTGGTTAGCTGTTCTATCTATTTCCAAGAGTATCTGCTCCAGCAAACTTCCCATCCCATTATCTTGGCCTTAGATGAACTTGAGCTGGTATTTGAATATAATACTAGCATTACCCGTGACTTTTTGGCCCTATTGCACTCCTGGCATGAGGAAACTAAAGATATCTCTGTTTGGTCAAAATTGAGGATGGTAGTTGCCTATTCTACAGATATTTACCTTGCCTTGGCAACCAATAAATCTCCTGGTAATCTGGGACTAGCCATCGAGTTACCTCCTTTTACCCCGACACAAGTAGAAGACTTAGCCCAGCGTCACGAACTCAAGTTGAGTTCTTCGGAAATTGAGCAGTTGCTGCACTTAACCGGGGGATTTCCCTATTTACTGCGACTAGCACTAGCTCATCAGGTGCGTCACAACCTGACTGTAGAAAATGTATGGCAAAATGCTACTTCCGATACAGGTATTTTTTCGGCTTACCTACACTATCAATTGTCGCATCTCCAACAGCACCCTGACTTAGCGGATGCCTTCACAGAAGTGATAACGGCAACTTCAACCGTGAGATTGGAGTTAGAGAAAGCCCTTAAATTGAAAGGTTTAGGCTTGGTGCAGCTAGGCAGTAATAATCAAGCAACAGTTAGCTGTGATTTATATCGACGGTATTTTTATTGAAGAATTGTCCTTTGTTATTTGTCCTTTGTTATTTGTCCTTTGTTATTTGTCCTTTGTTATTTGTCCTTTGTTATTTGGTAATGGGGAATGACTCCAAACGAGCTCCCGTTTCCTCTTCCAATTGTTGGGTTGAGAATTAGGAAGACAATTCCCTAGATCTGTAGGGGCGGGTTCACCAAAATCTTTGCTCTTCAACGACAATTTAACAAAACCCGCCCCGGCCCCCTGGTAAGCAACGTTTCTAGGTAAACCGGGGCGGGTTTGCAATATTGACTTGTCATCTGAATGTTGTCACTAAACATATTAACTTAATACCTTGACAAAATAAATTCAATATGTTTTTAGGCGCAATAAGGACAGTAAATATATCAACTTTATGTACTTTATTTCCTGACTAGATCTTTATAGATTTAATAAGTAGCCAGTAATTGGCAATTAAATTCGGAAAAAAAGACTTCTAATTTAACAAAAGTCGGCGGTTTTCCCCATCCTTATTCGGGTGGAGAGAGGTTCCCATTGCCGATTTGTTGTTTAAGACGAGGGATAGTGCATCTCTATACGAACAACGAACAACTAATAACAAATAAATGGAAATAGCTTTAACTGAGCAGCTGCTCCTGGAAAATCTCGTTCAGGGAGATGATAAAGCTTTTTGGCAGCTGTGGGAACTCTATCAAGACTATCTTTACCATCGCTGTTTGAATTGGATGGGAGGTAATCGCTTCCAAGCACAGGATGCTCTTTCTGGGATTATGCTCAAGGCTTGGGATAAATTGCCCCAATTTGCAGCCAAGATTACTAATCTCAAAGGATGGCTAACGAGATTTGCCCATAACTTCTGTATAGATCTTCATCGAGAAAATAATCAAGGGATAACAGGAGTAGAAAACCTGGAAGTGATGGCAACGGAAGAGAGAAACGGTTTGCTTCCAGAATGGGAGACCCCAGGAAAGGTGCTGGAAAAGAGGGAACTATTAGCAGTAATCCGTCGTGCGATCGAGGATTTACCAGAAAATCTGCGCCAGGTATGTGTCTTGCGCTTTGAGCAGGAGTTGAGTTACCAAGAGATAGCCCAACAATTAGCTATTAGCAATGTTAGTGTTCGTAAACGCATCCAGCGAGGGAGGGAAAAACTGCAAGAGCAGTTAAATAAGTATTTAGCAGGATGGGATGAGAAGGTTTATGAGGAGATAGAAGGCAGAACCAAGATAAGCCAAGCTTTGTAGGTCGCCAATCAAACAGAAAAAAAACTTTTTTGTCACAAAATGACTCCGCAACCGTTCAACGGTTACCCCAATGACTCTACCTATTATCACGGAATCGTCACCGTGTACGGAGATGAGAATAACAAGGGCACATACGAATGGAATCCCAAGCTAACAATAAGCCCAGGAGATGACTGCGCCCCAAGAAGATAACTGCAACTAGCAGCACTGAATTGCTATGCCTGACTACTAATGCCAATCAGAACGATCCTGTATATTATATTGTTCCGATGTACGCTTGGTGTCCTAACCGTTAAAAACTAGCACCCCGTCAGACTCTACCAATATAGGTTTTGTCGGGGTGTTTTTCTAGCTTCAACTCCATCAAAACTTGCTTGAGCATTGGAGAAGTAGGCACTAAGATTCTACCAACAACTGAAAACTCTTTTGGAGAAACAAATGACGATTGCCAAAAAAATCTTGTCACTGTGTCTTACAGTACTGGCAGCAACGGGATTATTTTATATATTTCCCAGTGCAGCATTGGCGAAGGTTATCAATGTAAACGTAGTCGTCGATGTTCCAGGTCTAATTGCTGATTATGGACCGGGAGGTACCCTGGATCATCCAAAAGTAACAACTACCGGATTTGGGACAAAGGATATATTTATGTGTACGGATCGTACACATTTAGCAACTCTGGGCAATCCATATGAGATAAACTGCACAGCTGACTTATCGATCAAGGCATGTGACGGAGATGATATCTACTTTTGGACGTCTACTTTGAGTAATGGCACACCTTATAATGCTGTTTTCAATGGGATAATATCAAGTTCGGTAGAATACTTACACTTTGGTGAGAACAAGGCAGAAGGCAGAGGGCAGAAGGCAGAAGGGAAGAAAGAAGGTTGTAAGGTATTCGGGAATTATAACTGTTTATCCGAACTTGATATAACAGGTGAGAGCGATATCATGGCGGAGCCTGGATTCTTTAATGCACGCGGTTACGGGGTGACATCTAATGCCACCGATAGAGAGAATCCCATCCCCAACACACAGGTTACAATATCCAAGGAAACAAAACCAGTCTACAAGACGACCATCAGCGGTGACCCGAATCAAAGTGGCTATTATCTGGGAGTCGTCACAGTGTACGAATATGGTATAAACAAGGGCACGTACTCATGGTGGGCAAGGATGAAAATAATAGGAGATAACTGCACCCCAACACCAGTGTCACAGAATAAATTATAAATGAAACAGTGCGATCGTCTCGCTCGCGCTTAGGTGAAAAGCGAGCAAGATGCTCGCACTACCCTATTACATCATTTTAGGAAAACCTATCGTAATTTACCTTTGATATTCACGGGACAATAAAAACTGGCTGGGATGCACCGCGTTGATTTTTTTTAAGTACTCTAATCAAGCGATTATGCAAAATCTGTTGAGTGATTAAATAATCATGAAGTACCTGCGCTAGCCCCTGGCGATTGGGATCGTCCTTACAAACTACAATACCCCCATGTTCGATGCCACTGCGATGCAAATTGAGAAAATCATCCCGGTTGAATGTCACCACACAGCGCTCGTTTGCTGTCGCCGTCATTAACACGCGATCGTCCGCAATTCCCTGATTGGCATTACCCGCTTCGTAAGAGGTTAAAACATCATGACCCAACCTCCGTAACTCATTTACCAACAGGTCTGACAAGTTTTCATTTGCATAAAACCTAAACATCCCAATCATCCTCGCTATGGTGAGAGGCAATAAGAGCATCAATTTCTTCTGGGTTAGCCCGGTAATAGGTTCGTGCAGCCAACAGGTCGAAATGAGTCAATCCTGGAAAATCCCTCACTAATGCCTCCTCATCCATCCCCTGGTTTGCCAGAGAAATTAACGTCCAAACTGCAATTCGGGTGTTCCGAATGCGGGCATGGCCACCACACACACCAGGGGTTTTTTGGATGGTTTTGGTAATTAAAGTAGACTGAAACAGGGCGTAATGCTCTGGTTCCAGGGCATTAACAGCTTCAGCAAGGGATTCAACCAATTTTGTGTTCATTACACTCACCCTCTAACCTTCACTCCTTGTTTCGTATTCAGTATACAGTTACAGTTTTACAGTTTTCCAGGAGCGATCGCACCCGCCTCTGCCATGACCAACAATGCCCAGCCTAGCAAAATCATCCTTCCTGCGTTCTCTATCAAATCTCAACCATAAATTTCGCTACGGTGTCCAATCTGGTGAATAGTGATCATCTTTAGCTCACTGTTAACCGAATAAATTACCCGATAGTCAAACAATTGAAGATTGAAGATTGAAGATTTTAGATTTACCCCATAAATAAATGATACTGTGGGTCAATTAACCGAGGGGTTAAACCCCTCACCCTAATAAAACACTTGGCTAGCAAGCGTTTCCCCCATTTCCCCATCTCTCTATCTCCCCACGATTTTACTGGCTTTGAGGTGATTCGCCCACAGTATCATAAATTTAGGGGCTTGTAACCGTTTTATTCTTCAATCTAAAATCTAAAATCTAAAATCTAAAATTTCTCTGGTCACCCACTCTTAATTTAAAAAGACCTCTGAGATCACCTGTCAGTGCCTGCGGAGTAATTTGCTCAAAGTTTTCAACTAGCCATTTAATTTTTTGGAGGATGCGCTCTTTTACTATCTGAGTCAACTGCTCGAGGTTGGCAATAGCTTTTGGTTTAAACTCAAGTTCGTAGTCCATTACCAATCCAAGCCCAGTTTTTGCGCAACTTCCTCAGCGGGAACACCACGAATTCCTGCTTGTGTTTCTTGGAGTGATTCGATTAATTGTTGCTTGACTTCTGGTTTGAGTTCTAAACCACTGTCAGGATCATCGATAAATTCTTCTAGGGTTTCTGTAACAGTCTGCCGAATTAAGGTTTTGAGTTCATCGACTGTCATCTCCTTGACTTGCATTGCCATCTCCTGAGCTGGTATAAATACCAATATGATAATCTAACAGCCACAATTGTGTCCCATTACCCGTCCCTATGTTGCTCATCATCTTATCATAGCGATCGCCAACTGCTAGGCTGGGCATTGGGATTATTGATCTTGGACAACCACTTCTCATCGTAGTGCGCTAACGCGACCCCCAACCTACCTCTGTTTAGCCATAAAGCAAGCAACCACACCATAAGCAGGCTCAGCACCCTCTAGTCCTGCTAAAGTTGAATGCTCAATATCTTCGTAAGAACCCAACTTGCTTGTCCATCCTCCATTGGATAATTGTCGAGCAACATGGGTAGGACAATTGCTTGAGTTCACATAGATAGCTATTTTGAGGAATCCCGGTTCTAGCACTCCACTTTCACAAACCCCGTAGCCCAATGTTTTATAGGCTTCAACGAAAGCTGCAAGGGTTTCTTCTCGTACAATATTAGGTGGCCAATAGTCAATATTCTGAGCATCAGGCCACCACCAAACCTGCTCCTCTTCAGCAGCCCAGGCAACGCAGTTGTAATCTATTGTATCTGGGATTTGTTCCAATTCCTGGAGTAGACGCTCTTTGAGAGTCATAATTGCAAAGAGTTTAGGATCATACCAGTGTCACAGAATAAATTATAAATGAAACAGTGCGATCGTCTCGCTCGCGCTTAGGTGAAAAGCGAGCAAGATGCTCGCACTACTCGCTTTGCATCATTTTAGGCGTACCAGGCTGGGCATTGGGATTATTGATCTTGGACAACAAATATCTTGAGCAACGTGACTTGGCTCTAAACCAACTCTATCCGTAATTTACGTCCTAGGACATTCGCAGCGCGTTGCATGGTTTCTAAAGAAACGCCAGTTCCTAATGGATCAAGCAACCTGTCTAGTTGTGAACGACTGGTTTCAAGACGCTCAGCCATAGCCTTTTTTGTGATATTCTGCTTTTTCATTTCCTCTTCAAGCTGCCAAGCTAGCATCCGTTTTAAAGCAATGGCAGTTGATTCTTCATAAATCTCATCTTCTTTGAGGAAATCATCAAAGGATGAGCCAGCGTGTTTATTGGTCATTCTCTTCATACTCCTTCTTGCGCTTCATGGCTAAATTAAGGTCACTGTCTGGTGTTTTCTGGCTTTTCTTGATAAAACCATGCAACAGCACCATTTTTCTTCCTTGAGTGCAAAATAATACACGGGCTATTTTCCCACTTGTCAGTGTGCTTCGCACCTCCCACAACCCTTTTCGGGACGTAAGTGAATGGCACAATGGCATCCCTATAGGCCAACCAAACTCCACCGTTTTAATATCCGTGCCGATAATCACACGGTCATTACGGTCTAGTTCCTTCAACCATTCCCGCACTGGTTCGCTACCTGAAGCCGTGCGAAAAAAGATAGCGAATATAACTTTTTGCTCTTTACTCATTATTTGTACCATATAAGGTACTAAATTACCAGTCCAACATTGAAACTTCTTTACAGTTTCCCAGGAGCGATCGCACTAACTTATTTTCCCCTAATCAGGTTAACAGGTGATCGCATCCGCCTCTACATTGCTCATCATATTGTAGCGATCGCCAACTGCTAGGAATATCAGTGATGTTGGTCATACTGGCAAGATGCTAGTTCCACGGCTCTTCTTTCCCTCAAGCTCATGCCTAGAATAAATTCTGCTTACAATCCCTACAGATACTCTGAGAATATAGCTTATATGGCCACACCTATTCCATCATTAGGTATTATCCCAAAAACAGCATAATTTGTCAACTTCGGACATGACTAGTATCGCGATGAGCCGCGAAGTAGAAATTCACGGCTACTACCTGAATTTGCACTAATGTGCTAGCCTGCTCTCCATAAACTGCTAGTGGTTGGTGTAAACTCAGGCAGAATAACAGACTTAATGGAATCACCAGCTCGAAACTGTTTAGCCGGACCAAATTCCCCCTGCTGCCTATCCATGTTGTAAATCGACAGGGTTGGCTGCTTGGGATAGCCAATGTAACGCATACCCCCAAGTGCCGCATAATCAACAACCCAATACTCCTGTATCCCCACAGATTCATACTCTGCTAGTTTGGTCAAATAATCATCTCGCCAATTGGTTGAGACCACTTCGATAACTAAAGGTGGAGCAGTGTAAGCCATTGCTGAACTAGACAATCCTTTCATCCGTTGCCATTCAGCTTGCTCAAAAACAACTATATCACCTCGCCTAGCTGTCTCCCGTCCAGATTGTGAAGCGATCGCGATTAATTTAGAACGTTTAGGAACGAAGGGCAACCCTTTTTCTTGGCAATGGAATTTGAGCTGAGCACAGATATCATCCGCTACATCTTCATGATTAGCAGTCGGGTCACTTATGGGCACAGGTTCACCATCGATTAACTCGTATAGCTTGCCATTACCGTTATCCCAAGCAAGAAATGCTTGTAGGGACATTGGTGATGGTGAAACAGTCAAATCAACAGCTTGGACCATAACTAGGACAGTTGACTATTGACACCCTAACCATAGCACAATAAACAACAACCTCATCAGAATGCTCAACCAAGCGATCGCTAACTCGCTTGGTTGTCACCTGAATCCATAGCTGTCGTTGAGCAAAACTCTTGAGCTGCTCACTAGTTGACATACAGGTGACTATAGGTTAGCATTTCAATTAGAGGTAAGAAGCTACAATTAAGCTAAAACCTGAAAAAAAGGTGATACGCTACCGTTAAGTGCGAACTTGAAAAAAAGGTGATACGCTACCGTTAAGTGCGAACTTGAAAAAAAGGTGATACGCTACCGTTAAGTGCGAACTTGAAAAAGCAGAAATGGTCGCCTAAAGCGGCCATTTTTGATCGATAGCAAAAATAATGAAATTTTATATTGTAAGTGATGCCTTTATAGATTTCTTAAAGAAGATAGATAATAAAGTACCAAATAATTACAAAAGAAACAGAGCATTCGTAGGTATTGTTTTAGAGATCAACGAGCATAAGTATTTTGCACCACTAACATCTTATAAGCCTAAACAGGATACTATTAGAACAAGTCTTCCAACAATAATGAAGCTTCATGAAAGGGGAAATCCATCCAACAAGTTAGGAATGATTCAGCTCAACAATATGATTCCAGTTATTGAATCAGAAATACAGTTGTTGGATATTGAAAATCAACCAGAACCCTATAGGAGTATGCTTTATAAGCAATATGAGTTTATAAATGCAAGGGTCATAGAAATCAAAAATAAAGCAAAAAAACTTTACGATCTGGTTGTAGATAAGAAACAGGATTTTTATTGTAAAATTTCTTGTGATTTCAAGTCCTTAGAAGATAACTATCGAAATTTTGGTTAGGCTCTAAAATTCGATGGCTAAAGTATAATGGTGTCTTACACTTAGTTAACGCACCCTAAAAAATAGTTAAGACTACTATCACCGAAAGCTGATAAATGAAGATGAAAAGTTTATTTTCACGCGAGCAAGTTGATAGAAATGGTTCATTCCAAGAACATAACCGATTACAAAAGCAACATGTAGAGGAGTTTGGCTTCAATCGCGCTCCTCGGAGTCTCACTGCTCAAACCGACGATGGACTCAATGCCTTTATTGCCTCGGTTGGTCAGGAGAGGTTACAAGAATTAGCTACAGGAGAGACTTCCGGGGGGATGCCTCCTCAAGTGCTACCGATGGCAGAAAGCCAGCTAGAGCAAAATCTCGATTTAGCGATCGATTCCTTAATCAGTTATTTTAAGAGTGGTCAATTTGGAGAATTTGCCTGTCCCTTCAATGACTATCAAAAACAACCTATTGTCTGTCGGTACGCTGCTTTTTTGCCTCCTAATCCTGTGCCCATCAAACGAGTTTTACATTGGTGCAATGGTCGAGCAGAATCTTTATTGAAGAACTTACAAACTATTTATGCTTTGAGAGAGTTCAGGGGAGCTGGACTCGCATTAGTTATGATGGATCATCCTGGTCAAGGATTTTCAAGTCGTTACCTCAAAGACCCATTTAAGGGATTTACCAGAGATTTCAACGAACTGATTAACGCACAAAAAATATTTGAGGGCATTATTCGTCCGCAGCTGATTGAGCACAATCAGTCTCTAGGTTATGAAAATGGGTTTACTTACCGAGTGGGTGGGCATTCTATGGGGTCAGGTATTGCGACACGTTTGTTGCAAAAATACCCAGACTTAGCTGATGACTGGCTGTTCACCTCACCGATGCACAACATCGATACTCCTTTCCATTTCCAATTTGATCGATTCGGTGTTATCGAACAAATTGGTGTGATAATCTTGAAATTTATCAATATCCTTGACCGTGATTTTGATTACATACCGGGTCGTAAACCCGGATATCATCCTAATCCATTACCGACCAAGGAAAATCCTGTAATGAATAAATTAACAACATCACGTTTACAAACAACTTTTATCAATAGAATGAGAGAAAGATATCCAGGTATTACCCTTGGTGCCCCAACAATCGTTTGGTTAAAGGAATCAATTACCGAATGCAAAAAAATGCGTAAACAAGCTGGTATCTTACGGCAGGCTATAGCCAGCGGGAAGCACCTGACAGTTCTGAGGCCAACTGGTGAACAGGTTCTAGGAAAAAAAGGACAAGATAGGCTCTATGAGCTGGTGGGTGAAGGAATGAATGTCATTGACGTTGACGGAGAGCCAAAACCACAGCATGAAATGCTGATGGAGGGGCCACAAATCCAACATCAAGCATTTAGCTGGCTAGCTGAATTTGCTTGGGGAGATGGTTCTTTAGTAGCTTCTGGTCCTCGAACATTGGGATGGGTTTAAAGTTCGAGGGTTATACTGGCAGGATGCCAGTTCCACGGTTGTTCTTTACTTGATATAACTGGAGATACTCGTGAAGCAACTATCAAAAATTCTGTTCCTTATGAACGGCATATACTTTGTCTGCATGGCTGTGGCGCATTTTTTCAGCCTGAAGTATCCGATTCTTTTCATTTATTACAATGTTCCGTTTTATGCCTATCAGGATAAAATCATTTCATTTGCTGTCGTTGCCTATGTAGCATTGTTCTTTGAAGCTTCTAGGAAAATTGAACTTAGAAGTACTGCAATAAAGCTTTTCGTGCTTGGGTAAGGAAAAGAATTGAGAATTGAGAATATAGCGTTTCTCATTCAGATGAGTTACAAAGAGCCTGGTTTTTGGGAATGGGGAATCGGGAATCGGGAATGGAGAATAGGGAATAGCTCACCACAATTGGATGCACCTCACAATGGAATCGCGATCGCAGTCAAGTTACAGATTAGGTTAAAATTTCTGATGGAGAAGTGATGGCGAAGCTGAAGTAAACAAATTCAGAAAACTTCAACTTATACCAATAGCTAGAAAGAGCTTGATATGGTTAACACTCATAATATTGGGGCATATAATTACATTGATATTCCCGATTACCGATGTATATTGCTCTATACCATATGTAAAAAAATATGCAAAATGCACAATTAAATCTGAATAATCAAGGTAAGATCTGAGTTATACAGCTTGTCCAGTGGATCACATAGCTCTCAGCGTAACACCTTCACCCGCCCCACCGGTATCACCGGGGCGGGTTTACGAAGTTGATTGGTCAATGTGCTTGCCGGATTGGTGAACCCGCCCCTACGGGATGATATTTTATTAATATAGAGGAGCGATCGCGGCTAAGTTACAAATTCGGTTAAAATTTCCGATGGAGAAGCGATCAATTCGGCGATTAGTTGCCGTACTAATTTCAGCAAGTTCCTGGATGCTTTGCTGCATATGCTCCATATTCTGTTCAATGCGGTCTAATCGAGAAGAACGCCACCACATGAAACCTACCTCATTTATTTATAGGCGCACACCTATTCCATTATCCACAATAATAGCAAAAAATAGCAGCAAACACAACCAAAACTTTAGAAAGCCAGAGAGAGTATTCCTAGAAACCCAGTTTCTGGACTAACGCTCTAGTAAAATAACCAATGACAAACAACCAACAACAAATAACAAACAACCAACAACCAACAACAAATGACCAAGACCGTCAGTTTACTAACCGGAGCCAGTACCCTGATTTTTTTCCTGTGCTCTAGTTGGCGACACAGCCTATTTCAATCAGCAGCTTTTGATCTAGGATTTTTTGACCAGGCACTTTACTTAATTAGTCAGGGAGAAACACCGATTGTCTCTTTCTGGGGTTATCACGCCATGGCGGATCATGCGGCTCCTATTTTATATCCCCTGGCTTTACTCTACAAGATTTACCCAGATATTCACTGGCTATTGGCAGTGCAAGCAATCGCTTTATCATTAGGATGTTGGTTTACCTGGCGTCTGGCGCTTCAGGCTGCTTTATCAGAAGCACAAGCGGTAACCATGGCGGTGGTTTACCTACTCTATCCCCTAGTTTTCAATGTCAATCTTTTCGATTTCCACCTAGAAGTCATCGCCATACCGGGACTATTAGGAGCAGTGTTGGCGGCAAGGGGAAGACGAATGGCTTGGTTTATTGGTTGTCTGATTTTGGTTTTGAGCTGTAAAGCGGTATTATCTTTAACTGTAGCAGCTATGGGCTTTTGGTTACTCATCTTTGAACAGCGACGTTTGGCTGGTGCGATCGCTCTTGCTGCTGGTATAGCTTGGTTTTTGATTACGACTCAAGTACTTATTCCTTGGTTTAGTGGTGGTAATGAAGCAGCAGCGGTTAGCCGTTATAGCCATTTAGGCTCTTCTGTTGGGGAAATTATTGCTAATCTGGTTCTCAAACCAGGACTAGTGCTAGGAAACCTATTCACCTTGCCTAACCTAGAATATCTGGTTCTGTTATTTGCACCAGTAATTTGGGGTATCTCCCTAAGATACCTTACCCCCTTGGTAGTGATCTTGCCTACCCTAGCAATGAACTTTCTTACAGATGTACCCAGTCACAAAAATTTAGTCCACCATTACTCTCTACCGACTCTACCTTTTCTCCTCTTAGCAGTAATAGGAACTCTGGCTCAGGGTGGTGGCTGGTGGCGTTTTCAAGCAACAAGGCAGGAGGCAGGAGGCAGGAGGCAGGAGGCAGGAGGCAGGAGGCAGGAGGCTGAAAGCAGAAGGCAGGAGACTGAAGGCAGAAGGCAGGAGGCAGAAGGCAGGAGGCTGAATGTTTCTCTCCATTCCCAATTCCCAATTCCCAATTCCCAATTCCTAATTCCCCATTCCCCATTCCCCATCCCCTCCATCGGTTACACTCAACGAGCAATCATCTTATGGTCATTAATAGCATTTGTCGCCTTAGCCAAGTTTGGCTATTTTGGTTCCAGATATCTGGAATCCTTGGATACTAGGCAAGCAACTAGGGAAGCTATAGCCTTAGTGAAAACCCAAGGTAGCGTCTTAACTGCGGATCAGATTGCTCCCCATTTAACCCATCGTCCCATCGTAAAGTTAGCTTTTGCTAGTTTTGATGTTACGGAATTAGCCAATTTTGATTATGCCTTATTGAATGTGCGCCATCCCGGTTGGCAAAGTACACCAGAGTTTGCCGCTAGTTTGGTGGAACGACTAAAAAATCTGCCAGAATTTGAATTAACCTATGAGCGGGATGGGGTTTATTTGTTTGTTAAGGGAATGGGGAATCGGGAATTGGGAATTGGGAATTGGGAATTGGGAATAGTGTAAAATAGACATCTCTAGAAAAGAACCTGAAACCCTTATAGGACTTAGGTTAATATTGAGTTTTTAGAGATGTCTAATACCACATCAAAAAAGAATTCTAAATTCTAAATTCTAAATTCTAAATTCTAAATTCTAAATTCCCATGACTTTACTGAAAGTTCGTCACCTCTGCGTCGAGTTTCCTACAGAAACAGGGATAGTAAGAGCAGTTAAAGATCTATCCTTTGACCTCAACGTAGGAGAAACTGTAGGTATTGTCGGGGAATCTGGTTCAGGGAAATCCGTTACTTCCTTAGCCATTATGGGATTATTGCCTCCTACAGCTCAAGTCACCGGAGAAATTTGCCTCTCCAATCCCAATACTCCTCTCAATCCCCAATTCCCCATTCCCCATTCCCAATCCCCAATTCCCCATTCCCAATTCCCCATCCCCAAAAATTACCGTGGTGGGTTAATTGCTATGGTCTTCCAAGAACCTCTCACTTCCCTCAACCCTGTTTACACTTGTGGCAAACAGGTAGTAGAAGCCATTTTGCTCCATAATCAAGTTTCTCATAAAGAAGCCTACAGAAAAGCGATCGCTCTTTTTGATGAAGTGAGGTTGCCTCAACCCAAACAGATGATGAAGCGCTATCCTCATCAACTCTCTGGAGGACAACAGCAGCGGGTGATGATTGCGATGGCTTTGAGTGGGAACCCTGCAATCCTGATTGCTGATGAACCGACTACCGCACTAGATGTGACAACTCAGGCAAGGATTTTGCAGTTGTTGCGGGAATTGCAGGAAACTCGTGGTATGTCGATGCTGTTTATTACCCATGATTTGGGAGTAATTGCCGAAGTTGCTGACCGGGTAGTGGTAATGTATCAAGGTGAGGCAGTAGAAACATCTACAGTCCACAACCTATTTACTAATCCCCAACATCCTTATACCCAAGGACTCCTCCATTGTCGTCCCCATCCCCAAGAAAGATTACAACGGCTACCCACGGTAGCTGATTTTATCCAGGTTACTACTAATGCTGCTGGGGAAAGGGAAATTGTGCCGCGAACCCACACGGCAGAAGAGATGAACTTACTATTGGCGCGAGTCAGTCCCCAAGAAATACAACAGCGTCAACAGCGGCTGCAACAACAGCAACCTTTGTTATTGGTACGCCACTTGACCAAGGAATTTCCTGTATCTTCGGGATTATTTCGCCGGAAAACCTCCTTCAAAGCAGTAGACAATGTTAGTTTTAAGGTTTATCCTGGTGAAACCCTAGGATTAGTGGGAGAATCAGGATGTGGTAAATCTACCCTGAGTCGCTGTCTCCTGCGACTTATGGAACCGACAGCTGGGGAAGTAATTTTCGATGGCTATTCGGTGCTGGCACTGACAGCTAAACCACTGCGCCGCCTCCGTCGCTATCTGCAAATCATTTTCCAAAATCCTTATGGTTCCCTGGATACAAGACAAACTATTGGGGCAGCGATTATCGAACCCATGGTAATTCATCGCTTAGGTGGTCCTCCCTCCCAACGGCAAAAGCGTGCCATCGACTTACTGCAACGAGTTGGATTGGATAAAAGTGCGCTCAATCGCCTGCCTCATGAGTTTTCTGGGGGACAACGGCAGCGCATCTGCATTGCTCGAACCCTAGCTTGTGAGCCCAGCTTAATCATTTGTGATGAGTCAGTCTCAGCCTTAGATGTCTCAGTACAAGCACAAGTCCTCAATCTTCTCAAGGACTTACAGTCGGATTTTGGCTTAACTTACATTTTTATCTCCCACGATTTGAGTGTAGTCAATTTCATGAGCGATCGCATTATGGTGATGAACCAAGGCAGCATTAATGAGGTGTTAGGTGTTAGGTGTTAGACGGAAAATTTAATTTCTGTGTACTATATAGGTTGAGCAGTATCAAGTTATTGTTACAATTAACTCTAAATACCCTGACCCCACTCTCTCAAGATTCCTACGTTTAATGGCCTCAAAAAAAAAGTCAACTTTCGTACAGCTCATACCTCGTAAGAATCCAAGCCAGGATTCTCAACCTCCTACTACACCAGAAGATTCTCAACCCCCTACTACCCCAGAAGCTTCTCAACCCCCGACTACCCTAGAAGCTTCTCAACCTCCTACTACACCAGAAGCCTCTCAACCCCCGACTACCCCAGAAGCCTCTCAACCCCCGACTACCCCAGAAGATTCTGAAGCAATCTTCCAAGCGATTGGGGTAGTGACGGGGAAAGTTGAGTTTACCGATGATGGTCACACTACTATCACCATGGGGGATCAACAATATCCACTTTTCTATATCCCCACCAAACGTAAAGTTCTGGATGCCCTCAAAAAAGAAGTTGCTGCCACCGGAGAACCGATGCAAAGACTCATTGTTTATCCGAAGGTTCTGCATTTTCCCAAAAGAGACCAACATCATGTGATGTGTTTTCAATTAGTTGGTTTTGAACAAGGAGGGAGCAAAAATGGCATCTCCCAGGAGCTCAAAGACAATGAGTTCAAACTCAAAGGACTATGGCAGTTTATTCCTGTCTGTCGTACTCCCTGCATCTCTGTGATGAAAAACTTTACTCAAGAGAGACTTGAATACGTTAAGCAAGCTGACTTAGCTCAAAGGGTAAAATTTCTCAAAGCCTCTCATGTACCATTACTCTGGAAAGACGCTACATTAAAACCATTTAGATTCAACCCCAAAGCAGGAAAAGAACAAGGCCATCCAGTATTTGTCCAAATCAAGGCTAAATTTTTACCCCAGCGTAATCTTTTTGCTTTCGTGGAACAATTAGCTGAACCCAGTGAAACTGCACCCAGATTTCTCAAAGTGTCGAAGCAAGATAAAGCTTCACTACAACAAACACAGGCAGCTGGGATTAAGGAACAGGGAGCCGGTAATCGGCAGAAGTTAAAGGGGAAGAAGGAGTAGGAATTGGGAATTGGGAATTGGGAATTGGGAATTGGGAATTGGGAACAAACAACCAACAACCAACAACAAATAACCAACAACAAATAACAATTTAAAACTCAATACCAGGTTGTGCTTTAATACCCTGTTCCTGGAAAGGATGTTTAACCAAAGTCATCTCTGTCACCAAATCTGCTCGTTCAATCAAGGCGTTTGGGGCTCCACGTCCCGTCAGAATCAGGTGAGTATCCGCTGGCTTTTGTTCTAATGCAGCTAGAACTTCCTCCACATCCAAATAACCTAATTTCAAAGCAACATTAACTTCATCCAAAAGTACCAATCGGAAGTCAGGGTTCAGGATAAACTCCAAAGATTTTTGCCATGCCTCCTTAGCCTTAACAATATCTCGTTCTCTGTCTTGAGTCTCCCAGGTAAAGCCTTCTCCCATCGCGTAAAACTCTAACTGAGGCGGCTGACCATCTGTAGCAATTGTCCAGTGTTGAAAGGCAGCTTTTTCCGCTGGTTCCCAGGCTCCCTTAATAAACTGTACAATTGCCACTCGGTAGCCATGACCAAGCGATCGCAAGACCATCCCTAAAGATGCGGTAGTTTTCCCCTTACCGTTACCAGTATTAATGATAATGAGACCCTTCTGTTTCGACGCTTGTGCAATCCTTTGTGCTTGCACCTCCTTGCGCCGTTGCATTTTTTGTTGGTATTGCTCAGGTGTTAACATTGTTATTTGTTGTTTGTTGTTTGTTATTTGTTATTTGTTATTTGTTATTTGTTATTTGTTGTTTGTCATTGGTTATTTGTCATTGGTAACAGGGAGCTGCCTTGTTTAGTCAAACTGGTTAAATTGCCAATGCTCAATTAACAATTTAACAATTTAACCATTTAGCAATTTAACAATTCTTAACTTAACCAGGAGCCGTCCCACTCAGGCTGTTCTCCTTCTTCTATCAAGAGAACTTGATGATCTGCCTGAACTTCAGGCATCTGTACCTGCTCCATCCAAGAATAGTCCCAATCTTGTTCTTCTTTAATCAATCGTACCATATTTCCTTGATAGCTCTGATTCACTTCTATAGCTTTGGCTCGCAAATGCTGAGGTACATAGCGCAGGTCAACGGGAAGTCCTTGCGCCAGTAGAGATTCTGCCAGTTGCTCAGCATGAATGTAAATCCCCTCACGATGGAGACGTTGCAAAAGTTCCTCAAAAGTAGGCCATTGGTCATCTTGTTGCTGAGATGATAACTTTGAGTCGTTTAGAACAACAGAGAGAAGATTGCTTGGCATAGTTGAAACTAGTTGTACGTAAGACAAAAGGACTTTAGGTTGTGAGTAGTTTCACTCAACCTAATTATGAAGTTTTATTGCAGCAGCAATTCACAATTTTTCGTGCTGAAGAACCGTGTTTCTTCCATTCTTAGCAGGTGGTAATAGCCACCAGTTGGGAGGCTCCTCAGTTAGAACTTAGTGGTTCTACTGTGCCAAAAACTGTGATTTACTACACTTGCGACCTGAGCCTCAAAATGTCGATGGGAATGATAGTTCAAATGCCTTAACATCTGCTTAAGTAAGATTTATCTGTATAAGCAAAACAATATTATGATACCAAGAAAAGTCCCATGTGTTCAGGGGGAATTGGGAATTGGGAATGGAGAATGGGGAATTGGGAATTGGGAATTGGGAATTTCTCCCTTGTCCCCCTTGTCCCCCTTGTCCCCCTTGCCTTCCTTGTCTTCCTTGTCTCCCCCATCCCCCCATCTCCCCACCCTCCCATCCCCTTGGGGTAGACCATCAGCATCACACAACAACCAACAACCAACAACTAACAACCAATAACCAACAACCAATAACATGGAGCAACAGTCAAACTTAGAAGAGAGTAATCCCCAAGCCGCAGAAAATCTTGTCAAATCGATGACTCAGGAGATTGAGCATCTGCGTCACAATCTGGTTGCTCATTTATCTGCGGATATTGAGCGGCTACAGCAGGAGAAATACCAGTTGATTGAGGATATCGAACAGCTGGAAACCCAGCGTCAGCAGCAAATTGCCCAACAGCAACAGTTGGCATTGCAATTTGTTCCCACTTTGGTTAATCAGCTACAGGAGATGCTGATAGAACGTCTGGAGCAGTTGGCTGTATCCTCAACTGCCTCTGAGCAAAATCCTAACCGATCTTTGGGGTTAACTCATTCGATTAAGGTTAGTTCTGGTGTTCCCCAAACCTCTCAGATGAGTGCCACCCAAGAGAATGCTGACCAACTAATCACCTCTTTAGATACTACCCTCAGAGCCACTTTTAGAACGCTGCAACAAGATATCAACAGCTATCAAAGTTCTCTCTCCCAGCAGTTGGGACAGATGTACAGTCTAGAACAGCAAGGGACCGCGATTTTGGAGGCTCTCGTTAGTCGCCTCAAACAAGAGTTGCAAGTAGACTTATCCCCAACCCAAAGCCAGCCACTAACTCCAGCAGCAACACCAGAAAAGGAGCAGAGGAGGCAGGGTAGCAAAGGGAGGATGGGCAAAAAAAAGGGTGGGGAAACGAGTAGGCAGACCCACAAACGTGAGACGCACCAAACGCGGAGAATTGAAATTCCACCTAAAAATTCCCTTACCCCCAGAGCCAGAGAAAATATTACCCCTCATTCTAGTATCTCTACCCCAGTTAAGCCAGCCGTACCAGCACCGGAGACACCGTCTCAAGTTTCCTCCCCAACACCATCTTCCTCAAAATGGAAACCTCGGTTGGGGTGGTTCCTGCTGTTGCTTTCATTACTGGCACTGTCTTTAGAGAATGTAGTTGTCACAGTCATGTTCCACAAGTCCCCTATTCTGGGAATCAGGGAACTAGGAGGATTGATTACACCGAATTTGAGCAGTTCCCTACTGCTTCTGTGGCTGCGGATGTTGGTCATCTTACCGCTGATGAGTCTATTAGCTTCTTGGCTCTATCCTACAGTTTGGCGAGAACTCAAAAAGTTGATTCAATCCCCTGATTGGTCTCTATGTGTTAGTGTTGTGGGCAGTGGCTTCTGTTTGTTTTTGTCCCAGGTACTCATTTATTTAGCTTTAGGGACGATTTCCCCAGGGGTAGCGGTAACGATTTTCTTTATTTACCACCCACTTGCGATCGCGTTTTGGAGATGGCAAGGATTTATTAGATCTCCTCACTTGATGATCAGGTTAGCCCTGTTGAGTATCTTGGTGGGGGTAGTACTGAGTATTGTTCAAAGTTCTGTGCCAGGGGGTCTAACGGCAGCAGTGGCAGGTATTGCCTTTGCTGGACACATGCTCTTAATTCAACCTTCTAAGAGTAAGCTTAACCCCATTCCCATAAGATTGATTCATGCTGTCATTGTTTTCTTCTTTGCTACCTTTGGCTTATTATTGACCCGGAATAATGATTTAGCACTCGACTCCTTTCCCGGTCTCATTATTGGTGGTGTAGTTTTAGGTGGTGCTGCCTTAGTAAGTTATTTCCTCGATCAGGTTAGCCAAAAGCTACTCCCACCAGCAAAAACCGCTATTTTAGGAACAACAGTACCTGTATTAACGGCATTTGTCGCCTTGGTACTCCTTCGCCAGATCATATCACCGCTGCAAATTTTAGGAATGTTGTTAGTGAGTCTAGGAGTTGCGGCTCTCCATTTTAGAGGTGGTAGGTAGTAGGTGTTAGGTGTTAGGTGGTAGGTGGTAGGTTTTTATGTCCAGAAACCGGGTTTCTTTAAGAAACCCGGTTTCTAAGCCCATAAGCGATCGCTAGAAAGAAGAACTAATCGAAGGTAAGAAATTGACGATCTGGGGAAAAGCAATAATCAGTACTAAAATTAGTAGTTGGAGGAAAATAAACGGTATCGCCCCACGATAGATGTCGCCAGTTGTCACTTCCGGAGGAGCAATACCACGGAGGTAGAAGAGGGCAAACCCAAAAGGTGGTGTGAGGAAAGAGGTTTGCATATTTGCACCTAAGATGATACCATACCACACTAAGTCGAACCCTAATTGCTGGGCAACAGGGGCAAACAGAGGCACAACAATAAAAGCAATCTCAAAAAAGTCAATAAAAAAGCCCAAGAGAAATACTGTTAACATGCTGACTATCAAAAAGCCAGTACTGCCACCAGGGAGATTAGTCAGCAAGTCTGACATCAAAGTATCACCATCCAAACCTCGAAATACCAGACTAAAGGCAGTGGAACCCAGTAGGATGAAGATGACCATGCTTGTGGTGCGCAAGGTCACATCGCAAACCTGCCTCAGAGATTCTACCGTAAGTTGACGATTGGCTGCAGCTAGAGCGATCGCACCCATCGCACCAACTGCACCTGCTTCTGTTGGGGTGGCAATCCCGAAAAAGATACTACCCAGTACTAGTAAAATTAGTACCAATGGTGGTATCATTACCTGGAGTACCCTGATGCTTAATGCCCTGCCACCGATATCTCGCACTTCTGAGGGTAATGCTGGTGCTAATTCTGGTCGAACAAAGGCAATAATCAGTACATGGAGGGCAAAGACACCTGCCATCAACAAACCAGGAATTACTGAACCAATAAACAACTTACCGACAGGAACCCCCAATTGATCCCCCAGCACCACCAACACAATACTAGGGGGAATAATTTGCCCCAAAGTTCCGGAAGCCGCAATCACTCCTGTTGCTAGTTCCTTGTTATAGCCGTAGCGCAGCATAATTGGCAGGGAGATCAAACCCATTGCCACAACAGTTGCTGCCACAACTCCAGTAGTCGCCGCCAGTAGTGCTCCCACAAACACCACCGCCAAGGCTAAACCCCCCCGCAACCGTCCAAAAAGAATCCCCATCGTTTCCAGGAGATTCTCCGCAATGCCAGATTTTTCCAGCATCGAACCCATGAAAATGAAGTAAGGGATGGCTAGCAGCGTGAAGTTATTCATCACCCCAAAGATCCGTTGGGGCATCGCTGTCAAAAAGATGGGATCAAAGATGCCTAATCCAATGCCAATCAAGGAAAACAGGATTGCTACACCCCCTAAGGAGAAGGCAACAGGGTAGCCTAAGGGTAGTAAAACCAAAGCTCCCAAAAACATCAGCGGTCCTAACCACTCATAAACTAGAGTCATCTTCTACCTCCTGGGGACTCAGCTGGTTAGTCAGAATTGCGAAGTTTTTGATTGCCTCGGAAATTCCTTGAATAATTAGGAGTACAAAACCGACAATAATCATTGATTTAATGGGAGCACGAGGCAAACCGCCAGGGTCAGGAGAGAGTTCCCAAATTTGCCAAGAAGCGAGAATTGCCTTCCAGGAAAACCAGATCACCATAATGCTAAACGGAATCAGGCATAGTAGAGTTCCCAGTAGGTTTGCCAAGGCTCTCCGTTTATCGCTCCAATTGCTGTAGAGCACATCAACCCGCACATGGCCATTATGCTTGAGGGTATAAGCGGCTCCCATAAAGAAAATTACATCAAAAATGTACCATTGGGATTCAATAAACCCATTGGAACTTAAATTGCGCTCTAGGAGGTTCCCCAAATAGCGCCCAATCACATTCCAAACCCCAATCAACACCATCAACAGCACCAACCAATAAGTAAATCGACCGATGCGTTCATTGAAGTTGTCAATTAGTCTGGATAGGCGTAATAATGTCTGCAATGCTTTAGGCTTCCTTCATATTCCAGGACATATGTTACCAAAAATAGGTGTTAGCTGTTAGGTGTTGTAGAATTACCTACAGCACCAGCTGGCGTTGATCATGTTAGGATTTCCTCGGTAGTCCCTTTTGCCTATCTTCGAGCCATGACTTCAAGTGCGATCGCTAAATATAAGGGAAACATTGTATCTCAACCAACAATTCCGCCTCTAGAAAACGGTGACAGGCTTACTCTTGCTGAGTTTGAACATCGCTATAGTGCTATGCCCCATCTGAAACAAGCAGAGTTAATCGAAGGAATTGTTTATATGGCATCACCCCTGAGAATTACCCAACATGGAGACCCCCATAGTTCGATTATTGGTTGGTTAATGGTTTATAGGGCTAACACCTCAGGAGTGCAATTAGGAGATAATTGTACTGTGCGCCTTGATGCAGACAACGAACCTCAAGCCGATGCCTTGCTGAGAATTGAAACAATATAATCTTAATATTAAGAAATAAATCCGTATTTGAAATATCAATAACCTGTCTAAATAAGAGTAATAAAATTGTGATCATGCTCATTTTACTTGCACTTTTGGCTAGCAATCTCTAATTAACTCATCACTCATCACTCATCACTCATCACTCATCACTCATCACTCATCACTTATCACTCATTACTTAATGACAGTTATCTTACCTGCCATCGCTCCTGTAGCCTTAATCATCCTGATTGGCTTCCTCTGTCATCATACCTTATCCCTAGAAAGTAAAACTCTTCGTCAACTGACCATTTATATCCTCACACCAGCTCTCATCGCAGGCAATTTGTACCGAACAACCCTGTCTCTCAGAAGTAGTTTGGGTTTAGCGTCCTCTGTGGTAATTACCTCTTTGCTACTATACTTATTGGCTTGGGGACTAGGCAAAATCAGTAAATTACCAGAACCCTCACAAAAGAGCTTGATTGCTTCTACTTTATTTCCCAATAATGGTAACCTTGGTCTTCCTGTAAACGCCTTTGTTTTCAACGAACCGGGATTGGAACGAGCCGTTGTCTATATGATCACTACTAGCTTGCTGACGTTTAGTATTGGTCCAGCTTTGCTCAAGGGAGGTGGAATTACGGAAGGGATGCGCTTAACCCTCAAGCTTCCCCTATTATGGGCAATGTTAGTAGGATTGAGCCTACGTTTACTCTCAGTCCAACTACCTCTGCGGCTAGATGAAGGCATTCAACAGTTAGGTGCCGCAGCCATCCCCATTGCTTTGATTATTCTGGGGATACAATTAGCTAGTACTCGCTTTGAGGTGGGGATTTATGAAATTTGTGCTGCTAGTTTGCGCTTGTTGGTAGGACCATCGATTGCCTACATGGTTGGTAAATTTTTGCAGTTGGAGGGATTAGATTTGCAAGTGTTGGTGTTACAGAGTGCTATGCCAACAGCAGTTAATACAATTGTGTTAATTACCTTTGGAGGAGATGCTCCCCGTGTGGCGAGGACGGTAGTTGTTTCGACTCTGATGAGTTTCTTGACACTACCTTTAGTATTGTCGGTACTAATTAAGTAATGAGTGTTTGATGGTGCAGGCAACTTCGGAGCAAGTAATAGTGGCGTGGCACACCTAAAATATGGTGATCGTTGAATGGGATACAATATCCCATTACCCGCCCCTACAGGTGTACGGCATTTTTTGATTATTATCGAATTTGCCGATATCCATCCCAGGTTAATCCAATCAATTCGCTTTCTCGATGTCAGCGACCGCGTATCCTAATCCTTATCGAAAATTCCGATATCGATATTATTCGTAGGGGCGGGTTTAGAGATAA
>JAAHGR010000489.1 GCA_010672425.1 Symploca sp. SIO2E6 | reverse complement strand
TAGCTTGTCCTCGAGGAATGAGGGTTACTTTTTGCACAGCATCATGGGCTTTGATCAGAGTTCCCACGATCGCATGTCCTACTTCATGGTAGGCAATCAACCGCTTACTCTTGCTGTCCACCAAGGGAGTGCCTTCCATCCCGGCTACTACCCGGTCAACAGCATCGTTAATTTCCAGCATGGTGATGGCTTCCTTGCGACGACGAGCAGTGAGAATTGCTGCTTCGTTGAGTAGGTTAGCTAAATCAGCACCTGTAAATCCAGGGGTACGCCTTGCGATCATTTCGATCGAGATTTCTGGAGCAAGTTTTTTGTTGCGGGCGTGGACATCTAAGATACCAATACGACCTTTAAGATCCGGAGCATCCACAGTCACTTGTCGGTCGAAACGTCCTGGACGTAACAGTGCGGAGTCCAGGACATCTGGTCGGTTGGTGGCCGCAATGATGATAATACCGGTATTACCCTCAAAACCATCCATTTCCGTGAGTAGCTGGTTCAGGGTTTGCTCCCGCTCATCATTACCACCGCCGATACCAGCACCCCGCTGACGACCAACGGCGTCAATTTCATCGATGAAAATTAAGCAAGGGGCATTTTCTTTGGCTTTTTTGAACAAGTCACGCACTCGGGAAGCGCCAACCCCAACAAACATTTCCACAAATTCCGAACCGGAAATACTAAAGAAAGGAACTCCTGCTTCTCCCGCAATTGCTTTAGCTAAGAGGGTTTTTCCCGTACCAGGAGGACCAACTAATAGTACTCCTTTAGGGATGCGTGCTCCTACAGCGGTAAAGCGTTCCGGTTGTTTGAGGAAAGTGACAACCTCTTTGAGTTCTTCCTTAGCCTCTTCAACTCCAGCAACGTCATCGAACATCACTCCAGTTTTGGCCTCCATCTGGAATCGAGCACGAGACTTGCCAAAGTTCATGGCTTGACCAGGACCACCTGGTACATTACTGGAACGGCGGAAGAGGAAAAATAGACCGCCGATTAATAAAATGGGAAAAATTAAATTCCCTAGCAGTCCCCAAATTGCGCCATCTTTATTAACGGGATGGGCTGTCAGCGGGATATTTGCTTCCCGAAGTTTGGCAATCAATTCTGGGGCAGCCATTGGTAAATCTACTCGCAGCCTCTGGATGCGTTCATCTAGCTGGGAGTCAGTAGCTTCAACTATTGCCGTCCGACCGCCGTCATACAGGTCAACACTAGTTACTCTATCAGCATCTAGGTATTCTAAGAAGCGACCATAGGTCATGCGGGTGCTAGCGGTGTTTTTACCCAACTCACCAGTTGCACTTCCGAATGCTCCTTGCCACAGGAAAAACCCAATGACGAGGACGGGCAATGTCCAAAGTAAGATAACTCTCCAGGAAAGTCTCATTTTTTATGCGCCTCTATATATTGCTAGTTGTATATGCTGGCATAGGCTTTAGGGGAGACTGTTGAGTTTGCCAACAGCCTCAAAAAATCCCATGAACAGAAATTTTTGCTCTTAATCTATCGATTGTTGGTTTGGTGTTTACCGCAAATGTTGCTCCTTGTAAAGGCAAAAAAGATGACTTGTAATCTAATCTTAACTAAATTTAACTTAATTCTCATGATCTAATCAACCTATTTGGGGAATTGGGAATTGGGAATTGGGAATTGGGAATTGGGAATTGGGAATTGGGAATTGGGAATTGGGAATGGAGCCTTCAAAGCACTAGCGCGTCTGCTCTTTCAGCTTTAAGCCAAAAGACGCAGACGCGCCAGTTGAATAAGTTTGGTTGGGAGGGGGATTACGTAGACAAGGGAGAAGTTAATAATCCACTCCCCTAGCACCTAACACCTAACCTAGTAGGTTTCAACGTGCCAGCGATGTTCCTTCTTCATTTGCTTCTGGTAATCTGACCACTTTATGCCTTGCTTTCCTGCTTCAGCAGTTAAGGCAGCATCAATACCGTCTTCCATACCTTTAAGACCACAAATGTAAGTATGGGTATTGGGTTTTTGCATCAACTGCCAGAGTTGTTCTGCATGTTCAGCTACGCGGTGCTGGATATACATCTTGCCACCTTCGGAGTTCTTCTGTTCTCGGCTGATGGCATAGGTGAGGCGGAAGTTATCTGGGTAGTTTTGCTGTAACTCCTCTAGCTGTTCCTGGTACAAAATATTGGGAGTTGTGGCAATCCCAAAAATCAGCCAAGCCAAGCCTTTGAATTTGTAGTCTTCGTGCTGTTCTTTGAACATGCGCCACAGATAGGCTCGGAATGGTGCAATTCCAGTGCCAGTTGCCATCATGATAATGTTGGCATCTTCATCAGGAGGTAGCAGCATCTCTTTACCCACTGGTCCAGTGATTGCCACATCGGCTCCTACTTCTAAGCCACACAAGTGGCCAGAGCATACCCCGACAATCTGTTCCCCAGTTTCAGGGTGTTTGTACTCTAGTTTCCGGACACAGAGTGATACGGTCTTGTCATCCAAGTTATCACCGTGGCGAGTGGAAGCAATGGAGTAGAGCCTAAGTTTGTGTGGCTTGCCATTTTTATCCTTTCCTGGTGGAATAATGCCAATACTCTGACCTTCCAAGTACCGTAAATCGCCACCAGAGATGTCAAAGGTGAGGTGACGGCAAGTACCAACGCCTCCTTCACTAACTAACTCGTAGTTCTCAATACACTTACCAATGTAAGGTTTTTTCGGTCGGTAGATATTAACTGGAATATCAACTTTTGCTTTCGCTTGAGCCATGGGTTTGCTGGTTGTATCTGAGGTTGTTTGCTTTGGTGGAACGGCTGATGTAGCTTTGAGCGTCGTGCCATTTAAAGGCTTAATACTGACAATTTGACCACCCATGCGAGTAATCCGCTGCATTTCTTGATTCATGCGATGGTAAGGCACTGTGATGAACACACTGCCACTTTGACGAATCGGGCAGTTCACCTTGTCAGTCACAGCATTTTGCCGTAGACCGACAACTTCGTACACAAAAGTGCGACTACCGAACTCTGTGTTAATTACTGAATTAGCAGCTGCGCTAGGACTGTACATGGCTTCAAGATCTCCAAACCAACTAAAAATTTTTCGCTAAAATTTGCTCTTGCTAGCGTCACCAGAGTCCATTGCTGGTTACTGGCTAAGCTGGCCTAGAGCGAAATCGGTAATTATTAGCGTATCATTGTGAAGCTATGCCCAGTCTAATTTCACGGTCGTTGAGGGAAAAACAACCGCCAATGCCCCTCTTTCAACCTAACCAGCTAGCACCATAATAACTGTCAATCTTGATTCAATTTTAGATTTTCTTTAGCAAAAATGCCCCGCCTACCTTAGCATAAGTACTGGGTGAGATCGTGTTACAGGCACAAAACCTTGTAGGGGTAATCTGACTTTTGGTAAAATTCACTCTCAGCAGCTAGTACTAAATACTGATGCTGTTTCGAGCTTGGGTCTTACCTGAGGGCAATTACTGAGCCTGATTCGTGTCTTAGTCATGTGTTGTTAAGCAGCTAGATGAACCAACAGGCTTATCCTGGGTTTGGGATTTGGTTTGCTGAAAACTCTTTTTACCAGAAGATGTTTTACGTTAGAGGGAATATATTATGAGTACTCAGCTGGATCGCGTGGTATTAATTGGTGTTGCCGGAGACTCTGGATGCGGTAAATCAACGTTTCTGCGGCGTTTGATAGACCTGTTTGGGGAAGAGTTCATGACAGTCATTTGCCTAGATGACTATCACAGTTTGGATCGAAAACAGCGTAAAGAGCAAAAAGTTACCGCACTTAACCCCAAGGCCAATAATTTTGACCTGATGGCAGAGCAAATCAAAGCCCTCAAGAATGGTCAAGCAATTGATAAACCGATTTATAATCATGAAACTGGTGAGATTGATCCACCAGAACGGATTGAACCCAACAAGGTTGTAGTAATTGAGGGACTGCACCCGATGTATGATGAACGGGTGCGATCGCTGATCGATTTCGGTGTCTATCTTGATATCAGTGATGAAGTCAAGATTAATTGGAAAATTCAACGGGATATGGCAGAGCGAGGTCATCGCTATGAGGATATTCTAGCTTCGATCAATGCCAGACGTCCAGACTTTGAGGCTTACATTGAGCCTCAGAAGGAACATGCCGACGTTGTGATCCAGATTTTGCCCACACAGCTGATTAAGGATGACAAGGAAAGTAAACTGCTGCGGGTTCGTCTAGTTCAGAAGGAAGGTGTAACAGACTTTGAACCAGTCTATCTCTTTGATGAAGGGTCAACCATTGACTGGAGGCCCTGTGGTCGTAAATTGACCTGCGCCTATCCTGGATTAAAAATGTATTACGGACCAGACAACTACTTTGGCAACGAGGTTTCTATCCTAGAAGTAGATGGTCAATTCGACAATCTTGAGGAGATGATCTACATCGAAAGTCATCTGAGCAATACCTCCACCAAATTCTACGGTGAAATGACCGAGCTGATGCTCAAGCATCCCGATTACCCAGGTTCTAATAATGGCTCTGGACTGTTCCAGGTTCTGGTTGGTTTGAAAATGCGGTCTACTTATGAACGCTTGATTGCCAGTGAATCTAAGGTTGCTGCTGCTGTGTAGCTTTTAGCTGTCAGCTTCGGTAGTTCACACTCAATCATATGATTCAAAGAAAGCGCGAGAGCCAATATTAGCTTCTCGCGCTTAACTAGGTCAATCCCAGACTTTAATCTTCATTCTCAGGAAGTCCCCAAGGGTCAATTTTGTTCAGCAGTGTAATCCGTATAAACGAAGCCCAGTAACCCTTTGGCGGCTTTTGAACCAAAAAACGTAATGCGTTATCCGATAGAATTAGCGCTGGGTAGTCTACTTTTGGCAAAATAAGAGATATCTTGGGATTAACTGGGGTTAAAATTTATGAGAGTGTGGATATCTGGCTTTCTGGTTTTATTGGGGATAGTAGAACTGTATCGATGGCTGAAGGACTTCACCGTACCCCTGCCAGTGTTTATCGTCGGTGGCGCTTTGTTAGCGATCGCTTCTAACTATGGCAAATACTCTGGTTGGTCTTTTGGAGGACAATCAGATCAATCTGAGGCTAACGAGCACTTATCAACAACAAACACGGATAGTCTCACCAATACACCTAACCAGGAGCAGCTCAATCAGTCAACATCAACTCCAGTAGTTCAATCCCCTCGCTCAATTTCCTTCACGATTACTCGTCATGAGATTGAGAATTGAGAATCGAAAATTGAAAATTGAGAATTGAGAATTGAGACTCAAGTTGCATGGTAACATTTGGGAATTCCCATATCCAAGCTGCGCTTAGCCCAAAATACCACCCCTTGCAGTAGTGTGGCCAGCGATTTTGTCCTAAGTAGACAAAAACTTCTTCCATTTTGAATTTTGAATTTTGAATTTTGAATTTTGAACTCGTCTTCAGACACTTGTTACTTAAATTAATGGTAGTATTTAGCAGTTCATAAGTGACAACTCTTACCATTATGCCTTCTTTCCAGAGGATTGCTAACCAAATTAAGAACTGGTTTCCGGCTCCTATTGTCCACGCTCACTGCGATGGTCCTTGTGGAGTGTACGATCCTGCTTCAGCCAGAATTGCAGCTGAAGCAGTTCTGTCGATGACTAAGAAGATCCTAGATCTGCAAGCTAAATCTGCGGATGACCCAGCCTACCAAAATACCATCACTCGGTATATCCAAATCAAAGAAGAACAAGCACAACTCACCAAAAAAGAACTGCTGGTTTTGTGGACAGATTATTTCAAACCTGTGCATCTAGAACAATTTCCAGATTTGCATACCAAGTTTTGGGAAGTGGGTAAACTCTGTTCTGCCTGTAAAGTTGAAGTTAGCCTACAACATGCACAAGAGTTGATGGATGCCATCAAAGAGATCCAGGAGATGTTCTGGGCTACAAAGGGGCGGGATGTTCCCTGGTATACAGCCAGTTGAACTTGATTAGTTCTCAGGTTTGAGCACATGTCCCAAATACGAAATAGTAATTTCTGGGATTTATTGCTTTGGTTGTTGAGGCAGCGGCAGCGGTTTCGAGTCGCCGGAGTTTCCATGTTGCCTCTATTACTTCCAGGAGATGAAGTCTTGGTGGATCAATGGGCTTATCGGCACTCGCTCCCTGCCTCAGAGGATGTGGTAGTTATTAGACATCCTGAGCACAAAGATATGCGGTTAATTAAACGAGTGATTGCAGTTCGTCAAAATGGAGCTTGTTTTGTCCAAGG
>JAAHGR010000488.1 GCA_010672425.1 Symploca sp. SIO2E6 | reverse complement strand
TCCGAATACTTTATCTCAATTGCCTACCAATGCCATTGAGTTAGGAGACGGGAGAACTTTCTTTGACAAATCTCCACGTTTAATTAACTCAGTTGCTACCTTCAACTCTCCAGCTACACCATCAGAGTATCTATTCACAATTTTGTTACCTGAGGATGTTGGAGAACCTCTACAGGCAGTTTCTATTGTCCAGAAGCCTAATGTAGAGCAGATTCGTTTTGATGGGAGTAAGAGTAGAGCTTTCTTCGGTGAGGGTTTGAATGGTGGCTCTTCAATACCCATAGCTCAAGCAGAAAGTGACCCTGCAAACCCCAGTGAAGTGACTATTTCCTTCGAGGAACCAATAGCTCCTGGGAACAAAGTAACAGTGTCGATTCGAGCCAGAAGGAATCCTAATTCTGGTGGTGTTTACCATTTTGGTGTCACCGTCTTTTCTGTTGGAGAAAATAGTCCTGGTTTATACTTAGGTTCTGGTCGTCTTCACTTTAACAGTCGTAGAGATTTTTAATAGATAAGCGATCGCTCTCAGAATTCGCATAAAATTCCGTATACTTGTAGGGGCGGGTAATGGGATATCTTAACCTATTCGACGATAACTGTAATACAAAACCCGCCCTGTCGATAACTACGGCTATTGCTTGATATTAATAGCGAGCAAGATGCTCGCACTACAAGATTGCTTGTTAGCGCTCAGCTAGGCTGATGCTATGGGCAATTGCCTGATTTTTTCTGTGGATTTTTAGCGATCGCTTGATGATCTATGATTATAGTGCGATCGCATTGTAGGGCATTTGTGTTGGGTTTCGCACCGCTTCACCCAACCTACTTTTTGCTGGTCATTAGTACAAAAGACCAATGACAAATAACAAATGACAAATGACTAAATTGGTTCGATCTCCTGCCGAAAATTTTGCCAAGAGGACAGGGCTGTCGAGTTAGAAGGAACTCCCTGCTTGAGCAGCATTACCCCATCTTGAAAGTCAATTATACCATAGTTACCCTGAGCTAGTATCTGCTCGATCGCGGGAACCATTTGGCGTAACCGCTCACGATCATCATCGAAGGCTACCTGATACTGTTGGAATTGCCACAAATCTGCGATCGCATAATCGATATTAATTTCTTCTCTGGCATCATTAATCAGTCGCAGTGAGGGAAACCCGAGAATTTCCCGACGATTAGATAGATGGGGGACAATATGGGTTGTGGCGGAAACACTGGCTGTTGGTGGAATCTGTTGTAACAAGGAGTGAATATGTCCTGCATGTTCCCATTGACGAGGTATAGAGACGTAGATTAAGGGATCGATAGAGGTAGGAAACAGAAAAGACCAAGCGCGATGGGGGTTGGAAGTGAAGGTAAACACTAAGGACAGACTCAGACAAAAGATCCAAAAGCGGCGGAATCCGGGTTTAATATCACATCCACTATTAAAATCCCCTTGCTCCTTCCAGGGTTTTTCTCCCCGGTTCCCCAACTCCTCTATTGGGGTGTGGGAATTTTCAATTCTCCCCATCTCCGCGTCCCCGTGTCCCGGCGTCTCCGCGTCCCCGCGTCTCCGCGTCTCTACCTTTACTCCCTTCATCAAAACCCCAGGATGCTGAGACCACCAGATGATTGCGCCGTAAAATATTCCTGGAACTACATTGATAGCAAAGCGCATATTAACCGATAATGCCCAATAATCCTGCCGCATCAAAGCTGTAAGTAAGGGAAATGCTGCTACCATCCAGGCAGTAGGAGCAATTGCTGGGATAAAAGCTAAAGGTAGCCAATAAGCGAGTAAATATTGAATTGTCCGTCTGAATGGGGTGAAAATTTCTCTAATAAGTCGCCAGGGATTACTCAATAATGCCCAAATTACCTCCAGGGTAGAAGCTTGATTGCCTTCCACATAGCCACCAAATTGCTCAATCATAAACCGGCGGGAAATATCGTCGGAAAATAGAGGCATAATCAGGTTAGTCAGCAACAGCATATAGCCAAAACTGAGGGTACATACTAGTAAACCCAGACGGGGATAGCGCCTACTTACCACCAAATAGAACCCTACACTAAACAGGAGAATCCCCGAATCTTCGCGTACTCCTAGTAGTAACACTGCTAACCCAGCGAATAACCACCACCAGCGTTTTTCCAGAGCTAGTAGTAAGCCAAACATATATAGGGGTAGTTGGCAAGAGTCATGGAAGTTAGCTAAAGTTGGTCCGATTACCACATTGGCGGCGTAGAAGCTGACGGTAATCATGGTTGATAACCGGGGACTGAGGTAAACCCTTGCCAAGGCATAAAGTACTAACCCTGCTACTGTCATCAGCGCTGCTTGTAGAACTAACAGGGTAGCAGATGAGGGATACAGAGCATAGATAGGTAACCAAAGCAACAAAGCCGGGGTAAAGTGCTGTCCCAAGCGATGGTAGAATACCGTCGGTAGATTGCCATCATGGAGTACAGCGGAAGAAAGGTAAGAAGAAAGGGAACTCTGAAAGAACCTACCATGGATACCGTTCCAAAAAACCTGATTAAAAATCCCCTGATCAAAAGAACTATAGGAGTGGTAAAAGCTGTAGAACCTATGTAACATGAACCCTGAGGTCAAAACAAAAAAAATGACCGCAGCTGCGATCGCACTTCTGCTGACTTCAATTCTTAGTCTTTTCCTCATCTGTTCCATTAGTCGCTATAGCTGAACACAACCACAATTGCCACCGAATAGCTGGCACTCTATATTCTTATATCAAACCCCTAACACCTAAAACCTATGCAGCCAACCAATCAAGCTAACCAACAAGTTTACATATCCCAAGTAGAGCTCAGTTGTGGTTTACAACTAGCTCTCCCACCTTATGCCGAAATCGATCATCTGTATCGGGACATTATAGTAGAAGACTGCTATCGCATACATCCTCAAAGCCAGTGGACAGATACTTGGCAGCAGCAAGTCACTGTAGTTGACATTGGAGCTCATGCCGGATTACTTTCTTGTTTGGTAGCCCATTTATACCCACAAGGGAAAGTATTTGCCTTTGAGGCTCACCCCACCAACCATCAGTTTCTGCAACAGAATATTCAAGTCAATCAATTGGAGAAACAAGTAACCGGCTACCATCTAGCTTTGGCAGGAGAAGCCGGTACTCGTAAAATCTTTTCCGCACCGACTCCAGAATGTCATAGTACGATCCTGCCAGAAGCAGAGTTTTACCAAGATAGACTTACCATGTCCGGAGAAGTCCGCTGCATTTCCCTAGATGAAGCTTTCTCCTTGGTGGAAGGCGATATAGATTTGCTGAAAATCGATTGCGAAGGAGCAGAAGGAGAAATGCTTGATTCGGCCTCTGATGCAGCCTTTGACAGAATCAAGAGAATTGCCATGGAGTATCATGATGATATCAGTATTCTCTCTTCCCAAGATTTAATCCATCTGTTTAAACAAAAAGGTTTTCAAACTGAAATAATCCCTCACCAAGAGTGGGAGTATCGGGGGATGATTTATGCCTGTAAGTAGTTAATGAGTAATGAGTAATGAGTAATGAGTTCATGTTTGGATTACCCGGTGAAAGTGCAATGTTGGAGAAACCGGGTTTGTTGAGAGAATCTTGGTTTCCAAGCAACAATTGTTGCACAAACCCGGTTTCTAGCCAGCTGAATGCTAAAAAGACGGAGTTTTAGACCCATTTTTTCTGATGAAAAAAGCACTGATTTTTGATTGCGATGGTGTACTAGCGGACACTGAACGAGATGGGCATCTCATGGCCTTCAACCAAATGTGGCGCGAAAATGGCGTCAATTGGCAGTGGAGTCTTGAGCAATATGCACAGAAGGTAAAAATTGGCGGCGGCAAAGAGCGAATGTTTAGCTTGGGGCAAGATAATGACTTTCGCACTGTTTACTCCGTGCCAGAGTCGGAGGAAGCATGGTGGAATATTGTCACCGGCTGGCACAAGCGCAAAAGTGAAATTTACAAAGAGTTGGTTGCTTCAGGCGCAATACCGGGTCGTCCAGGGGTCAAACGCCTAGCGGAGGCAGCTTTAGCAAACGGTTGGCTCCTAGTAGTTTGTTCTACTTCAGCGATTGCTTCGGTAGAAGCGGTATTGCGTCAAGTGATGGGGGTCGAACTTGCCAATCAATTCGCCGGAGTTTTTGCTGGGGATATGGTTAAGGCCAAAAAACCTGCCCCAGATATCTACAATTTAGCTGTTGCCCAATTAAACTTAGACTCGGCCAACTGTTTAGTAGTAGAGGACTCAAGGAATGGATTACTGGCTGCTAATGCTGCCGGGATGACCTGTATTGTGACCTATAATGATTTGACCAAGGATGAGGATTTCTGTGAAGCAGCGATCGTGCTGTCGGATTTGGGAGAGCCCGGTAACGGGTCTATTATTGTATCCCAAAACCTTACTGATGCTAAACCAGAGTGGTACTTTAGTGTAGATGATCTTGAACGGGTTTTGGCTTTTAAGAAATAAGGGAATTGGGATCGGCAACAGTTTCCTTGGTCAGTTGTCTGGGTTTAGTTCTCCCTAATTCCATGATACAGAGGTTGTGTGGCGGGTGAGCTATCAGCTATCAGTTTTCAGCCCTTAGGGTCTCGAACTTCCCATTCCCAATTCTCAATTCTCAAAAAAATTGCAATTTTTTGTTAATAAATGTAAAAAAGAGTTAAAATAATTACAGAAAAAATAACCTAATTTAAGATTAATGTCTCAGCCCCAACCCACGGAAAAAGAGTTACTCCAGAGTTTACTACCACCCTTACTCGAGGATTTTCAGTATTGGTTTTCGCGATCGCGTTCTTTATTAGAATCAGAAGATATTACTTTTTTGAGCCAACAGCAGCAATCCGATTTACTGGAGCGAGTTAAGCAGGCTCAGCAGGAAGTCAGCACAGCTCAGATGCTCTTTCAGGCAACTGGTAGACAAGTAGGTCTAGAGATAGCTACCCTGATGCCCTGGCATCAGTTAGTCGGTGAGTGCTGGCAAGTGGGGATGCGCTGGCGCTCTTTGAAGTCAGAGGCAACAGAGTCACCCAACTCAGGAGATGAGGAAATTTGATAAGCTAGATTAACCAACAGATAGAAAAGCAATTTCTATTCACAATTTAGACAATAAACTTAACAGACAAAAGTATTTAGTCAACAGGAGAGTCAGATGTTACACCTAATTTATCTTATAGCCTTTACTGCCATAGCCTTTCTTGCGATCAGCAACTTAATTCGCAACCTGTTTACTTTGAGTATGGAGTCCCAGCAGCGTTACTCAAAAGCCAGAAAGCCAGCAGGGAAAGATCCTAGATCTAGTTCTTTGCTGCATCCAGAATTGTTGGATGAAACAGGCAAGCCAATCAACGAACCACTCTTGGTAATGCGTTCCTTGACAGTTGAAGATGCACGCCAGCAGTTAGACGCTATCTACAATGCCTCTCCCGGTAACGGCAACACTGGTATGCAGGAGGAGAGTTGAGCTTGCTGTGAGAAGGATGGGGAGATGGGGGAGATGGGGGAGACAAGGGAGATGGCATGGCTACACCTTCTTCTCAATTCCCAATTCCCAATTCCCAATTCTAAATTCTAAATTCTAAATTCTAAATTCCCAATGAGCGATAAGGGTGAAGGTTACAAAGTTATCAGTGATAATCGGCAGGCTCGTTTCCGCTACGAAATTTTAGAGACATATGAAGCTGGAATTGAGTTAAAGGGAACAGAGGTTAAGTCAATTCGCGAAGGCAAGCTCAATCTGCGAGATGGCTATGCCTTGATTCGTAATAGCGAAGCTTGGTTACTCAATGTGCATATCTCTCCTTACCTCAAAAGCAGCGATTATTTTAATCACGACCCCCGTCGCACCCGCCGACTATTGCTGCACAAAAAGGAAATTCGTAAACTTATTGGTAAGGTAGAACAACAGGGTTTAACTTTGGTTCCTTTGAAGATGTATCTCAAGCGAGGTATAGTCAAAGTTGTTATTGGTCTTGCTAGAGGGAAAAAACTCCATGACAAACGAGAAACCCTGAAGAGGCGTCAGGATCAGCGGGATATGGAACGAGCGATGAAGCGTTAAATTGAAAATTGAGAATTGAAAATTTTCTGTTGACAAATGCTGCTGTTTTTGGGATTATATCTAATAATGGAGTAGGTGTTGTCATATAAACTATTTTCTACCGTGGAACTGGCATCCTGCCAGTGGCAACAATTAGAAGAAATAACCACAAAGACACAAAGGGCACAAAGGTAATTTATCTG
>JAAHGR010000487.1 GCA_010672425.1 Symploca sp. SIO2E6 | reverse complement strand
TGTGCAATGGCAAATCGAACAGATTGAGGAGGCTCAAATGAGAGGTAGGGAAGAAGGTAGGGAAGAAGGTAGGGAAGAAGGCAGGGAAGAAGGTAGGGAGGAAGGTAGGGAGGAAGGTATCCAACAGGGTATCCAACAAGGTATCCAACAAAACACAATAGCGATTGCTCGCTCATGTAAACAACAAGGTCTAGATACAGAGACGATTATGGCAATCACCCAACTGTCTAGGGAAGATATCGAAGCTTTGTGAGTTGATTAGAGAGAAAGATATCTTGTTGTTTGACGTAGGATCAAATGCTAGAAACCGGGTTTCTGAGATAATTTTGGTCTGAAGATGAAATGTCAGCAAGAAACCCGGTTTCTCAACCTGGGATAATTTTGGTATACTAAAGAACCCCATTAACCACGCCAAATTTGGCCTAAAACATCCTCTGGTTTGATATCAGCAATCCAACGGGTGGGAGATTGTAGGCCAACACAGTGCTCATTATCGGGTAGTAGTTTTTTGGCTTCAGTCGGACCAAATAGAGCTATGGTGTAAGTGCCAACTGCTACAGCTAAATACATGGGGGTGCTATCAATACACAGAAGCAGATTCGCTCCAGCAATGATAGCTGATAACTTACTAACATCTCCTGGTGTCGTAATTTTCAACTCAGGACAAGCTTGAAGCATCGCCTCGATGAACTCTCCATCCTCTGGTCCTTGAATGAGTGCAATTGGCAAATCTGGCTGCTTTTGTTGAATGTCTTCAATAATTTGCTGCCATTTGTTGACTGGGTAAACTTTATCGATACCTTCTGCCTGAGACAGCTTAGTCGAACCACCATGGATCAAAATATAGCCATCTTTAGTTCCCAAGCGTTGCTGTTCCTCTTGGGCCCAGTCAAGATCCTTTTTCCGAAGTGCCAATTGTGGTTCTGGACAGGGAGAGGTAATGTCTAAACCTTGTAGTAAGTCATAATACATATGAGCAGCATACTGCTCTGTTTTCTGAGGTACTCGATTACTGAAAAAGTATCCCCCAGCAAGAGACTTGTAGCCAATGGTAACGGGAATGCCACTCATCCAGAGTAACAGCCCGATTGGCCACTGATTTGCCAAGGAAAAGACAGCATCGTACTCGCGATCGCGAATTATCCCGAGCAAATTGGCAAAATCTGCCAAACCGTTACGGTCCTTAAAGTCAAAGGATAGAACTTCATCAACAGATCCTGAAACCCGATAAGCCCCTTTGGCTCGCGGTTCTACAATAACATCTATGCTCGCTTTTGGGTAATATCGCTTTAGTTCATCTAGAGTGGGAAAGAGCAGAATTTGGTTGCCAATTTCACCAGGGACTAGGGCTAGTATTCTCATCTAACATCGATTGAGCTGATTGATCAAGAACAATTTTAACTTGAGAGATGGAAAGACCCTATCCAATATCGGTTAAAGGGAGATGGGGAGATGGGGAGATGGGGGATAAGCGATTACCGAGTATAAGACCTGATCCACAAACTAAGAAGAGGAAAATCATGCATTTACTAATTCCAGCAGCAGGTATGGGACGACGGATGGGGAGCGATCGCAATAAGCTTCTTTTAAGACTTCTGGGTAAACCTCTACTTGCCTGGACTATCCTGGCAGCAGAAGCTGCTGCTGAGATCAACTGGATTGGGATTATCGGACAGCCAGATGACTGGTCAGATTTTAAGGCAATTCTGGCTGAAATTTCCCTATCTAAACCAGTGCAACTGATTCAGGGGGGTGAAACACGACAGGAATCGGTTTACAATGGTCTACAGGGGTTACCACCGGAAGCAACAAGGGTGCTGATTCATGATGGGGCGAGATGCTTAGCAACGCCCCAACTGCTGAATCGTTGTGCTGTTGCCTTACAGGATTGTTCTGGTCTCATTGCTGCGATACCAGTCAAGGACACAATTAAAGTAGTCGATGAAACTGGGTTGATTCAAGATACTCCAGACCGACGGCAGCTGTGGGCAGCCCAAACTCCCCAGGGATTTGAGGTGCAGTTGTTGAAGCGCTCTCATGAACAAGGACGCAACTCTGGCTGGCAGGTTACCGACGATGCAGCATTATTTGAAAGGTGTCAGTTGCCAGTGCGGGTGGTGGAAGGGGAGGAAACAAATCTTAAAGTAACAACACCAGTAGATTTAGCGATCGCAGAATTTATCCTTCGCCAGCGTTTAGTAGAAAGTTAGTTAGGGTTTGGGAAAATAAGTAACAAGTAACAAGTAACAAATAAGTAGTCAGACAAAAGTTTTGGTATCTGTATGAATTTTTGTAAACACACCAGAATAGGCATTACTCACATTTCCAGCAATAAACAGGATATTTTTTAGTAATAGAAAAAAACAATATTTATAAAATTGCCACTGTAGTAAAAAAATCAATATTTTTTTCTGTTTTTAGTGACATATCCATTGGAAGTATGCCAATATAAATAGTTAAGCAAGCTAGTATATAAAACAAGGATTACCTGGCATTTGTCATTCTATTACTGTTAAGCAAGAGCCAGATAGAGGGTGTTCGCAACTCTTGATAATAAATTGAGCGGCAAAAAAATCAATAGTGTATTATTAGTGCCCCATCCTTTGGGTATGCTTATACACAACAACTGAATCTGAGCTATCAGAAAGATTGCTCAACAAAAACAAATAGGTGAAGTATGTATTTGAAAGTTAAGTCATGTTCAAATACTAGATTTTCAGTACAGTAGGCAAAAGTCCCCCTTAAAAAGGGGGATTTAGGGGGATCAACAATGTACCGCTTGCGCAGAGCAAACTGCTGGAATTGTTTGTTGGCATTTTGATCTAGCTAAACCAGCTCAATTACTGCCGATAAGATGAATTAAATTTATTTTTCTATGCTTAAACCATCATCTGCAACCTCCACCAAATCAAATGTCAAAATATACGAAATAGGTAGTGTTGATGAACTAACACAGCAATTTCAGACTCACGTAAACGATAAACTTATTGGCCAGCTTAGCTTCCAAATTAAAAATACTCCCAAAAAGCAGTGGAGTTTATTTTTTCACTCCGGTAGTTTAATTGGTTGTTCTAGTACCATTCATCCCATGCGTCGTTGGTGTCGGCAGCAATCTAGTCACTGCCCACAGTTAGCTAAGTATACTACTAGCGCAAGGAATAACCAAGTAGGGAAAAGTAATCAAGAATTGATTACTCAGGAGTTGAAGCTGCATAATCATCCCTTGGGTTATGAATCTTTATTACAACTAGTTGAACAGAAAAAACTGCGCAAGGATCAGATAGAGGCATTCTTTGAAGGTTACATTGAAGAAATTCTGTTCGATATCATCCAAAAATTGGAGCAAGGGGGTGATGATTCACGGTTATGGCTAACCTATGAGCCAATATCTCAATATAAGATAAATTCCACTTTGATTGAGATTCGAGTTGAGCAGGTTTGGCAGGAAGCAATGAAGACTTGGACAGCTTGGCAACAGGCTGGTTTGACAGATATTTCCCCAAACTCGGCTCCTACCATCCGCCAAACAGAAGAATTGCAACGGCAAACCTCTCGCACAGTCTACCGTAACCTTACCACCTTGGCTGATGGTAATCAGACTCTCAGGGATTTATCAGTTACAATGGGGCGGAATCTACTGTTGATGACTAAACCAATCCTGCCCTACATCCGTAAAGGTTTAATCGAACTAATTGAGGTTGAGGACTCATTCTATTCCCTGCAAAAAACGACAGCCACCGAACCTCAATCAAAAACTAGTAGCCTGAGATCTCCAAGTTCTTTGGTGAGAAATAAAGATCTGGGGACAGGAAAACGCAGGGATACCTCACATCGGAAACCGAATAATTCTCATCAGAATACTGCTCCTTTAGTTGCATATATAGAGGACAGTCGGACTTGTCTTCAGAAGATGGAGCAGATTCTCACTAACAATGGTTATCGATGCCTCAATATTGAGGATCCACTGCAAGCACTACCCATGCTGCTAGAGTACAAACCTGATTTTATCTTTTTGGACTTGGTCATGCCTATTGCCAACGGGTATGAAATCTGTGCTCAAATTCGTCGAGTTTCAGCTTTCCAAGAGACTCCTGTAATTATTATCACCAGTAGTGATGGCATTGTAGACCGAGTGCGAGCCAAAGTGGTAGCCTCTTCTGGCTTTTTAGCCAAACCCATTGATCAGGATAAGGTGTTGAGTATCTTACAGAAGTATCTAGCAAATTCAATAGGGAATGGGGAATAGGGAATTGGGAATTGGGAATTGGGAATTGGGAATTGGGAAATAGGTAACAGGCAACTCTTTCATCTTCCTCCTGCCTCCTGCCTCCTGCCTCCTGCCTCCTGCCTTGAAACCTTCTACCGCAATTTAAAAACTTTTGTAAATAGGTACAAGTAAAAGTGATGACGACAATTCTATTAGTTGAAGATAGTCCAACCCAAACTCAAATGATTACTGACTGCCTCCAGCAAGCAGGTTTAAGTGTAATTAGTGTTATCAGTAGTGAGGAGGCCCATAACAAACTCAAGTTACAGAAACCAGATTTGGTAATTGTTGATGTAATCTTACCAGGACAAAGTGGGTTTGAACTTTGCCGAGAAATTAAAACCAATAGCAGTACCGAAAAAATTCCAGTAGCTATTTGCTCAACCAAAGGTACTGATGCAGACAAACTCTGGGGCCAGATGCTAGGAGCCGATGCTTACCTTGCCAAGCCCATTAATGAGCAAGAATTGCTAACAACTGTACTAAAATTGACCAATTAATTAGTTGTTAGTTGTTAGTTGTTAGTTGTTAGTTGTTAGTTGTTGCCAACTAAGCAATTATACCAATAAACAACAGATAACTAATGACTAATAACAAACAACAAATAACAAACAACAAATAACAACTAACCAATGACTTCCCTTGATTCACCACTAACCCTAACCACCCTTGATCCGCTGACCTTAGAACCACTGCCTCCGGAAACTCGCGAACGGTTGCTAAGTTTTCCTCTGAGTAAGGAAGAGAATGGACTGCTGCCTTTGGAGCAGATTACGGAAATTATGAGATTGAACTGGGTAGAAATTCTGCCAGTTCCGGAAATGCCTAGCTGCATTTTAGGCATTGGTAATTGGCGGGGAGAAATGCTCTGGTTGGTAGACTTAAAAGAACTAGTTGGTTATACACCACTATCGAAATCAGGAAAAATATTAGCATCTCCAGTAGCAATAGTGATTGAGGTTAATCACCAATCTTTGGGTTTGGTGGTAGAGCAAGTAAATGATATTGAATTACATGATTTGCAACGACTACAACCAGCAACAGCTGGTACTTTCCCTCCCAAAATCATGCCTTTTGTTCTAGGTTCTTTACCTGGAGTCAGCAGCATTGTTTTGGATATCACTGCTATTAGTAGACTACTTGCAGGAATCGGCAAATAGTTGTTTGTTGTTTGTTGTTCGTTGTTCGTTGTTTGTTGTTTGTTGTTCGTTGTTTGTTGTTTGTTGTTCGTTGTTCGTTGTTTGTTGTTTGTTGTTTGTTGTTTGTTGTTTGTTGTTTGTTGTTTGTTGTTCGTTGTTCGTTGTTCGTTGTTTGTTGTTCGTTGTTTGTTGTTTTTAAATCTAATTACTTTTAGTTCAACCAGGAAATCTAAACTATGAACTCATTACTCATTACTCATTACTCATTACTCATTACTTCACAACCCGACTCAATCGACTCGATGAGGCAGACCCTAACTATCCTTCTCTCGTGAACCAAGATGAATAGTGCCTGGATGTTTTTCGACATAGATTCCTCACCAATATGGCAGCTAATTAAGCACATCAAGAGGATTCGTAACCCAAACCAACAAACAAATTCTGAGGGAGTGGCACAATGGCGACTGCCTCCTCCTCCCCTTTTACCTCCTTCCTTGAGTAAAGATTCCTATCCCGAAACTGAACCAGAAGTTTTCCCTGTTGCCCCTCTTGAATTACTTACTCCTCTAATTTCTCAGAGTGAGACAAGTAAGAGGGACAAGGAAGGCAAGGAAGACAAGGAGGAAAAGGAAGTTAAGAACGTTCAAAAATCATCAATGGAAGTAACTGAAGACATAACTATGCAGGAACTCAAGCAATCTCAGCACGAAGTTAATAACCAGTCCCAGTTTAGGCAGCCACCAAGCCACCATCAGGGCAATGGCTTATCGAAGCAGTCTAAGACTGAACTGGCTGTTGATCTTAACCAACAGTTAAAGAGGGATCGGCAGTGGTTATTTAACCA
>JAAHGR010000486.1:2759-6257 GCA_010672425.1 Symploca sp. SIO2E6 | reverse complement strand
AAATCCGGTGGAATCGTTACACCTTGGTGACAATAAGGCAGAAGGCTCCAAGGCAGAGGGCAGAAGGAAAAGAGCAAGGTTGCAAGGTTGAAGGATACGATAAGTGTTTAGCCGGATTTGATATCATAGATTACGTAAATTTGTAGGGGCGGGTAAGCGTGATAACCTTGCCCATTTTACCCAAATATTCCTTTTCATACCCGCCCTGTCGGTATCCCTCGAATAGCACAATATTACCCCTGGGATAAATTCATAACCAATAGGCGATTGCCTGCGGCACCAGCGAAGCGATCGCTAATCCGCAAGGTTATCGATAGGGCGGGTTTTGTATAAAGGTTACTGTTGATGTCCTAATCATATCCCATTACCCGCCCCTACAGGGATTGATAGATCTTAGGGTTGTGTTTCTTGGTGTGAGCTATCGTAATTCATACCTTACAGGCGCACACCTATTCCATTATTGAAATAATAGCCAAAAATCAGGAAAATTACAACTAATATTCATATTTGTAAGAGAAGGCGATTGCCTTCAGCACCAACGAAGTTGATCGCTAATCCGCAAGGTTATCGATAGGGCGGGTTTTGTATGAAAGTTACTGTTGATGTCCTAATCATATCCCTAAACCCGCCCCTACAGCGATTGATTAGATGTTAGGTGTTGAATTTCGTTAGTGTGAGCTATAGCAATTCATACATTACAGGTGCGTACCTATTCCATTGTTAAAATAGTAGCAAAAAATAAGGTAAATTACAACCAATAAGCGATTGCCTACGGCACAAGCTTGCGCTGTAATACCAAATCCGGTTTACATAGACTGATTACCCACATCGACCAAATCCGCTTATTTTAAAGGCTTGGGCAAATTGTGATATTGTATTTTTAAAAGCGGATTTGGTATAATAAAGTAAAGTAAAAAAAAGTCCCCCTTGTTAAGGGGGATTTAGGGGGATCAACAATGTACCGCATAGCAGAGCAAACTGCTGTATCTAGATCGCAATAACTAAATTGTATCTTCTAGCTTTAATCGTGGAATGTTGCAATAATGACGAATATTATTAGTGAACAAGATCCGATCGCTAGCAATAGCAAAACTGGCAATCAATAAATCGAAATCTGCAACAACTTTCCCCTGCTTACGTAACAAGGCTTTTAACTGACCAAATTCATGCAATACTGATTGGTTGAGCTATAACACTTCTATAGACTTGATCAATGCTTCGATACGGGCTAGATTAGAATCAACACGATCTTGAGCCGAGTTATAGGCTCCATAATAAAGCTCAGCAACTGTAATTTGAGAGATAGCAATCTGTTGCCACCCAATTTGGAATATTTTGGTTCTAAAAGGTTCTCGGTTTTTAAGCCAGTAAATACAAATATCAGTATCCAAGAGGTAGATCATAAAGTGTATTCTGGAGAAGAGACAGTACGAACTGAGTAAATTTCCTCAATTAAGGCTTCTGCTGTGCGCGGATCTTCTTGCCAAGATCCACATGTCTCGAAAAATCTTTGCTGCTTGTCCTTGTCAGGAGTGCTATCCTGTGGAGCGATTTCACCTTTAGCAATTTCCTGACTTACCATTGCAGCCATCTGATCCCATTGCTCGTCTGTGGTAGCAGCAAAATTGGTTTCCCATTTTTGTTCATCTTGCAATTGTGCCAACAACTGAGACGCGATCGCATCTTGCTGATCTGGTGGGAGTTTTTGAATTTGGGCGATTGCCTGTTGCAATAGTTCAGTCATACGGGCGGGTTTTGTATGAAGGTTGCTGTTGATGTCTTTATCATATCCCTAAACCCGCCCCTGAGCAGAGATTGATACTAAATCCGGTATACATTGTCTCACATTGTACCAGACGCGATCGCTACCTCTGCAATTCCCCAACTGTCCAATCTGCCAACTCTAAACCTGGCACTCTACAAAAATCCCGTTGATTGCGCGTAACAACTATCCCTTTCAGAGAAAGAGCGATTGCCGCAATTTTTAAATCCTGTGTGCCAATACGTATCTTTTGACTAACTAATGCTGCATAGCAATCGCTAGCTTCTTGGGTAAAAGAGAGTAAATTAATCGTACTAAAAAAATCCCATGTATAGCGTAATTTAGCATAAGCCAATACCAAAGACTCTGTTGAGGTGGCTCTACGAATTTTATTCAGGCGTCCATAGACTTGCTCTTCAAGGGTAATGATTGTCACAGCAATTGTTTGCGGATCAGTTGCCTTGACTCTTTCTGTTAACAGCGGATGTTCTCTTTGAAACAGAGATAGATGATCAGTATCTAAAATATACACCAATCAGTGAACCTCCTCCTCTGCATCAAGTTGACGGTAATATTCCTCCTGTTGGAGATCAAGTTCATGTCGATAGGTGGCAATATCTGCTAACACTTCTTCAAACTCAGGATCATCTTTGAACATTCCCGCAAACTTCATCCAAGGATGTTCCGATTTAGGTAAATCGATTTCTAAAGAGACAATTTCTGTATTTGGCAAACGTGCTGTTAATAATTGGCGCAATTTTTCGAGTGCTTCTGTTTTAGTAGAACCCTCAGCTTGGCAGTCTTGCCAACCTAATACGGTTGCACTTACGCCCCCTTCTACTTTGTTTTCAACCAGCACATCATAACGGCTTTTATTTGAGAGATTATTTTCGTCAATCGTTAGAGAATCGATATTCATAATAGAATTGAGAATTGAGAATTGAGAATTGATACTACCCATAGGCGATCGCCTATAGCACCAGCGAAGCGATCGCTAATCCGCAAGGTTATCGATAGGGCGGGTAAGCGTGATAACCTTGCCCATTTTACCCAAATATTGGTATCAAAACCCGCCCTGTCGGTATCCCTCGAATAGCACAATATTATCCCTGGGATAAATTCACAACCGATAGGCGATCGCCTACGGCACCAGCGAAGCGATCGCTAATCCGCAAGGTTATCGATCGGGCGGGTTTTGTATGAAGGTTACTGTTGATGTCGTGAGCATATCCCATTACCCGCCCCTACAGCAATTGATTAGATGTTAGGTGTTGGGTTTCGTAGTGCGAGCATCTTGCTCGCTGGTGTTTAAAAGGAAGAAAATGAAGAAGTTGGGGATCGGCCGCAATTTTTAAATCCTGTGTGCCAATACGTATCTTTTGACGAACTAATGCTGCATTACTCCTGGGATAAATTTACAACGGATAGGCGATCGCCTACACCACTAGCGAAGTGTGATCGCTAATCCGCAAGGTTATCGATCGGGCGGGTTTTGTATGAAGGTTACTGTTGATGTCCTAATCATATCCCTAAACCCGCCCCTACAGCGATTGATTAGATGTTAGGTGTTGGGTTTCGTAGTGCGAGCATCTTGCTCGCTGGTGTTTAAAAGGAAGAAAATGAAGAAGTTGGGGATCGGCCGCAATTTTTAAATCCTGTGTGCCAATACGTATCTTTTGACGAACTAATGCTGCATTACTCCTGGGATAAATTTACAACGGATAGGCGATCGCCTA
>JAAHGR010000486.1:0-2659 GCA_010672425.1 Symploca sp. SIO2E6 | reverse complement strand
AAGGAAGAAAATGAAGAAGTTGGGGATCGGCCGCAATTTTTAAATCCTGTGTGCCAATACGTATCTTTTGACGAACTAATGCTGCATTACTCCTGGGATAAATTTACAACGGATAGGCGATCGCCTATAGCACCAGCGAAGCGATCGCTAATCCGCAAGGTTATCGTTCGGGCGGGTTTTGTATAAAGGTTGCTGTTGATGTCCTAATCATATCCCATTACCCGCCCCTACAGCAATTGATTAGATGTTGGGTGTTGTGTTTCGTAGTGCGAGCATCTTGCTCGCTGGTGTTTAAAAGGAAGAAAATGAAGAAGTTGGGGATCTGCCGCAATTTTTAAATCTTGTGTGCCAATACGTATCCTTATCTCAAATATACACCAAATAGAATTGAGAATTGAGAATTGAGAATTGAGAATTGAGAATTGATACTACCCATAGGCGATCGCCTATGGCACCAGCGAAGCGATCGCTAATCTGCAAGGTTATCGCTCAGGCGGGTTTTGTATGAAGGTTGCTGTTGATGTCTTTATCATATCCCATTACCCGCCCCGACAGTGATTGATTAGATGTTGGGTATTGTGTTTCTTAGTGCGAGCTATAGCAATTCATACCTTACAGGCGCACACCCATTCCATTATTGGAATAATAGCAAAAAATAAGGTAAATTACAACCAATGGACAAGTCATATATTACGTAAATTTGTAGGGGCGGGTAAGCGTGATAACCTTGCCCATTTCACCCAAATATTCCTTTTCATACCCGCCCTGTCAATATTCCCGGAATAGCACAATATTATCCCTGGGATAAATTCACAACCGATAGGCGATCGCCTATGGCACCAGCGAAGCGATCGCTAATCGGCAAGGTTATAGATCGGGCGGGTTTTGTATGAAGGTTACTGTTGACGTCCTGAGCATATCCCATTACCCACCCCTACAGCAATTGATTAGATGTTAGGTGTTGGGTTTCGTAGTGCGAGCATCTTGCTCGCTTGTGTTTAAAAGGAAGAAAATGAAGAAGTTGGGGCTCTGCCGCAATTTTTAAATCTTGTGTGCCAATACGTATCCTTATCTAAAATATACACCAAATAGAATTGAGAATTGAGAATTGAGAATTGAGAATTGATACTACGGATAGGAGATCGCCTACAGCATCAACGAAGTTGCTCGCATATCTAGATTTAATTGGACAAGTCAGAGATTACGTAAATTTGTAGGGGCGGGTAAGCGTGATAACCTTGCCCATTTTACCCAAATATTGGGCTCAAAACCCGCCCTGTCGGTATCCCTCGAATAGCACAATATTATCCCTGGGATAAATTCATAACCGATAGGCGATCGCCTATGGCACCAGCGAAGCGATCGCTAATCTGCAAGGTTATTGATCGGGCGGGTTTTGTATGAAGGTTGCTGTTGATGTCCTAATCATATCCCATTACCCGCCCCTACAGCGATTGATTAGATATTGAGTGTTGTGTTTCTTAGTGTGAGCCATAGCAATTCATACATTACAGGCGCACACCTATTCCATTGTTAAAATAATAGCAAATAATAAGGTAAATTACAACCAATATTCATAATCGTAAGACAAAGCGATTGCCTTCAGCACCAACGAGGTTGCTCGCATATCTAGATTTAATTGGAGAAGTCAGAGATTACGTAAATTTGTAGGGGCGGGTAAGCGTGATAACCTTGCCCATTTTACCCAAATATTCCTTTTCATACCCGCCCTGTCAGTATCCCTCGAATAGCACAATATTAACCCTGGGATAAATTCATAACGGATAGGCGATCGCCTACGGCACCAGCGAAGCGATCGCTAATCCGCAAGGTTATCGAGCGGGCGGGTTTTGTATGAAGGTTGCTGTTGATGTCCTAATCATATCCCTAAACCCGCCCCTACAGCGATTGATTAGATGTTGGGTATTGTGTTTCTTAGTGTGAGCTATAGCAATTCATACATTACAGGCGCACACCTATTCTATTATTACAATAATAGCAAATAATAAAGTAAATTACAAGCAATGGACAAGTCAGAGATTACGTAAATTTGTAGGGGCGGGTAAGCGTGATAACCTTGCCCATTTTACCCAAATATTGGTATCAAAACCCGCCCTGTCGGTATCCCTCGAATAGCACAATATTACCCCTGGGATAAATTTATAACCAATAGGCGATCGCCTACTACACCAGCGAAGCGATCGCTAATCCGCAAAGTTATCGATAGGGCGGGTTTTGTATGAAGGTTACTGTTGATATCTTTATCATATCCCTAAACCCACCCCTACAGCAATTGATTAGATGTTAGGTGTTGGGTTTCGTAGTGCGAGCATCTTGCTCGCTGGTGTTTAAAAGGAAGAAAATAAAGAAGTTGGGGATCTGCCGCAATTTTTAAATCTTGTGTGCCAATACGTATCCTTATCTAAAATATACACCAAATAGAATTGAGAATTGAGAATTGATACTACGGATAGGAGATCGCCTACAGCACTAACGAAGTTGATCACATATCTAGATCGCAATAACTCTGCGTTGGGTTTCGCGAAAGCTTCACCCAACCTACATTTGCTACATTTGCTAAACCCGCACCCACAGCGATTGATTAGATGTTAGGTGTTGGGTTGCGCTAGTGCGAGCATCTTGCTTGCTGGTGTTTAAA
>JAAHGR010000485.1 GCA_010672425.1 Symploca sp. SIO2E6 | reverse complement strand
TATCCTTTGAAACCTAACTGCTCTTTCAACAGCTGTTTATTTTCTTTGGGTATAGAGCGAGTCAGCTTGACGGTGGGAGGACGGTTTTCGATAAAATTTGGTGGCTCAGGATACTCTTGTTGCCATTCCGGAGCAACTCCTGAGGTGTCCCACTGGTTGGCTGCTGTGTCATAGCGATAACCCAAACAATGCCAGACTAACTGATTTACTGTATCATCATCGATTTCTTCATTGATAATTGCCCAGATGGTATCGGTATTTAATGGTGGTAGCTCAGACATAAGGAGAATGGGGAATGGGGAATGGGGAATAGGGAATTGGGAATTGGGTTCAAAAACCTTGCACTCCTTGTGGGGAAATCCCTGGGTGACCTAGGAATTTGAGTACCCAAAACTACGATAAATGCTTCATTCCTTGTTACTTGTTACTTGTTACCAATACGCCCCTACTACAAAACATTTTCTATAAATTGATTAATAGCATCCTCTACTTTTCCTACTAAAACTAACCCCTTTCCAGGTTCATAGCAATATAATCCTGGGCAAATAGTTTCGTCGAGGCTACTATCAACGAAGAGTCCATAGGAAAAACGGTCAGGTTTGCCGTTGGTTTGTGTTTGTTCGACTACACGATGTGTACTAGCGGTGACAGGAGTACGACTGGGCTTCGTCAGGATTTCCATGGCGCAACCGAAGATAACCATCAGTGTTCTAGGAATTGGCTCAATAGGATACCAGATATTGCCCAGCTGTACTTCCAAACCAGGTTCGGGAGAACGTAAAACACTCATCCAGCTAGTGTCCTTATGGGTGTTAAAACCAGGTGCTGGTACTTCAGGTCGGTAATGGTTAAAAGATAGATGGTATGTTCCACGAGCAGAGAGGCATCCGCCAGTCGCCTCATCCCAAAGTTCTTGAGGAAGATCTAGATGAACAAGCACTGCTCGCAAGATATCGAGAGCAAATTCCTGCATAGCGACTGCTTGCCTAGATAACTCCAACGGGAATACGGTATTCCAAGAGCGGCTTTCTAGAAAAAACTGTTCAGTTTGGCTGCCATCACAGCGATGATACCCATCATACTTACCGACATATTCCAAAGTGGCTAGGGAAAAGCCTCGATAGGGATCGGTCTTGTCAGGATTGTCAGGCAGATAAAAGCTGCGTGCAAAACGGTCTCCTGGAGAGAAGTCCAGATTCCCAGGGTATTCAACGAAGAAGAATCCGTCTTCTAAAGCACACTGAAGACCGTTTTCCTGGTCAAAAACGAGTGAGCCTTGGTCTAATCTTGCCTTCATCCAATTGTGTTCTCGTTTACTCTCCATAATCACAGGTGTTAAGTGCTGGGCTAACATGATATCGTAGTTAGGGTGAACCGTTGGGGAAGATTTAACCCATCAACGTAACACCTACCACCTAATACCTAACGAAGTCTTGCTATCCTGGAAGATGTTTCCCCACTAAAATGTCCGTCCACTGATCACCTTAAGGGCAGTGACCACAGGAGTGTCAATGACTGAAAAATCCACCCGCATCTGTATTCTTGGTGGAGGCTTTGGAGGTCTCTACACAGCTTTGCGCCTGAGCCAGCTGCCTTGGGAGAAGCTGCAACAACCGGAAGTTATCCTAGTTGATCACAATGATAGGTTCTTATTTTTACCTCTACTGTACGAACTACTGACCGGTGAACTACAAACTTGGGAAATCGCCCCACCTTTTGAAGAACTGTTGGCAAACACAGGGGTGCGCTTTACTCAAGCTACTGTAGCGGGAATTGATGTAGACGAGCAACAGATACAGCTACAAGAGGGAGCCGGATTTGCTTACGATCGCTTGGTATTGGCTCTCGGAGGCATGACTCCCCTGGATAGAATACCAGGATCTGTTGAGTACGCTCTCCCCTTCCGCACTCTCACTGATGTCTATCACCTGGAGGAACGGCTCAGGATTTTAGAAGAGTCCGACAAGGATAAAATCCGGGTAGCAGTTGTTGGAGGCGGTTACAGTGGAGTTGAGTTGGCTTGCAAACTCTCAGAAAGGTTAGGATCAAGGGGAAGGTTGCGATTGATTGAGCGGGATGATGGGATTCTTAAGACATCTCCTGAGTTTAATCGAGAAGCAGCGCAGAAAGCGTTGCAGGAACGCCAGGTTTGGCTGGATTTGGAGACAGAAGTTGACTCTGTGGAAGCAGGTCAGATTTCTTTGTTATATAAGGGACAATTGGATATTATCCCTGTCGATTTGGTACTGTGGACAGTAGGTACAACAGTTTCACCCCTAGTGCGATCGCTTCCCCTTAAGCAAAACCAACGGGGACAAGTGACGACACTCCCCACCTTACAGGTGCTTGATCATCCAGAAATTTTTGCTCTGGGGGACTTGGCTGATTGTAAAGATGCCAACCAGCAGCAAGTTCCCAGTACAGCTCAAGTAGCCTACCAACAAGCAGACTACACTGCTTGGAATATCTGGGCTTCCCTCACCGGACGTCCTTTACTGAGTTTCCGCTACCAAAATTTAGGGGAAATGATGACCTTGGGCATCAATAATGCTACCCTTACTGGTCTAGGAATCAAGTTGGATGGACCCTTAGCCCATATAGCGCGGCGTCTTGCCTATCTCTATCGTATGCCTAGTTTAGATCACCAGTTGAAAGTTGGCTTGAACTGGATTGCTCGACCTTTATTGGAGTTACTTGCTGAGTGACATACTCCCACACTTCCCTATCGGGTTGAGACGTGGGGCTTCTCGCCGGACTAGCTAAAAGCAAACTCTTAGTCATCAATGATAAATTTGGTGATTTGATTCTATGCTTTTAATATCTATGGCATATTCTTTAGAAGAGTGAGCTATTGCCTATTTTCTGGTTTTTGACAACTGGTTTATGATTTTTGCTCAGGAGATTCAAGCATACGTTTGGCTGTAAGGAGGACTAAGGGAGCAGGGAATGACCGATAGTTTTGATTACTTGAACGGGTACAAGCACCAATTTTCGACTTTAGTAGACCTGCTGCGTTACCGCTCATTACACCAACCTGACCGCATTGCTTATACTTTTTTGCTGGATGGGGAAACATCAAGTATAAGTTTAACTTATCAAGGATTGGAGCGAAAAGCACGAGGAATTGCAGCTGTGCTTCAGAAGCAAGGAGCTACTGGTGAGCGGGCTTTGCTGCTTTATCCACCGGGTTTGGAATTCATTGCCGCTTTCTTTGGGTGTCTGTATGCAGGAGTTATTGCAGTCCCTGTATATCCACCAAAACGTAACCATCATAGTAATCGCTTACAAGGAATTGTCGCTGATGCCCAAGCAACAATTGTCCTAACAACTACATCGATTCTCAGCAATTCTGATAAAACCTTAATAGAACAGCTAACATTAGCCCCTTTATGTTGCATTATTACCGACGAGATTGACATTAACCAAGCTGATAATTGGCAACCTTTGCCCATAGACACTGACACCTTAGCATTTCTGCAATACACTTCCGGTTCCACAGGAACACCAAAAGGGGTGATGGTATCTCATGGGAACCTGTTGCACAATTTATCTGGGATTTACAAGTGTTTCGAGCATACACCTAATAGTCGGGGTGTAATTTGGCTGCCACTTTACCACGACATGGGGTTAATTGGTGGGGTACTACAGCCAATTTACGGCAGTTTCCCAGTCACATTAATGTCCCCAGTAGCCTTTCTCCAGAAGCCGATACGCTGGCTGCAAGCGATTTCTCGTTACCAAGCGACTACTAGTGGCGGACCAAATTTTGCCTATGAGTTTTGTGTCAACAAGATTAAGCCGGAACAACTAGCAAGTCTTGACTTGAGCAGTTGGGAAGTTGCTTTTACTGGTGCTGAGCCTGTGCGTGTGCAAACCCTGGAGCGTTTTGCTCAAACTTTTGCGGCTTGTGGCTTTCGTCAACAGGCATTTTACCCCTGCTATGGTATGGCGGAAACTACCTTATTGGTATCTGGAGGGTTAAAAGCCAAAGCACCCACTATTCACTCTGTTGATGGAACTCAATTATCACAAAATCGAGTTGTTTCTACCGTGGGTTCTCATAAGGATTCCCAGGAGATTGTCGGTTGCGGTAGTAGTTGGTTAGATCAGAAAATAGTCATTGTCAACCCTGAATCTTTAACTGAGTGTCAGGACACAGAGGTGGGAGAGATTTGGGTTTCTGGAGGAAGTATTGCTCAAGGCTATTGGAGACGCACAGAGCAAACGGAGCAGACTTTTCGCGCTTATCTGGCAGATACAGGAGAGGGTCCTTTTCTACGCACAGGGGATCTGGGATTTTTGCTCGATGGTGAGTTATTTATCACTGGACGCATTAAGGATGTGATTATCATCCGGGGACAAAACCATTATCCCCAGGATATCGAACTGACGATTCAGAAGAGTCACCCAGCGCTGCGAGTTGATTTTGGTGCAGCATTTACTGTGGAGTTCCAAGGTTCGGAACGACTAGTCATTGTTCAAGAGGTTGAACGGCATTATCTGCGGAATTTAGAGGTAGAAGAGGTAATTGGAACGATCCGTCAAGAAGTGGTTCAAGAACATGCCCTACAACCTTTTGGCATTTTGCTACTTAAAACCAACAGTATCCCCAAAACTTCCAGTGGTAAAATTCAACGCTATGCCTGTAGGGTAGGCTTTTTAGAGAATAGTCTGGATGTAGTGGGAGAGTGGAGAGAGGTTAAACAGGCAACAAAAAACAAAAAACCAACAACCAACAACCAACAACAAAAAACCAACAACCAACAACCAACAACCAACAACAAAATCCAAACCTGGTTAATCAAGCAAATTGCTGAGCAGTTGGGTGTAGAACCCCAGGAGATCGACATTCGGGAATCTTTTGCCCGCTATGGCTTAGATTCGGTGGCAGCGGTAAGGCTTTCCGGAGAGTTAGAAGAATGGCTAGGACGCAATCTAGCTCCCACTTTAGTTTATGATTACCCTACCATTGAAGCTCTGGCTCGTCACCTAAGTCGGGAAGATTTTGCACCACATCACTCCACCGCAAGAAGACCACAAGAGACGAAAAGGGTTAGCGCTGCTGATGAGTTGATTGCCATTATTGGTATTGGTTGCCGTTTGCCAGGAGCAAAAAACCCCCAAGCCTTTTGGCAGCTTTTGTGCAATGGGGTGGATGCTATTACAGAAGTACCTGCTAATCGCTGGCATGGGGGATTAAATCAGGACAAGGATACTCAACAACTCATCCCTCAATGGGGAGGTTTTCTCGAACAAGTAGATCAGTTTGACCCCCAGTTTTTCGGGATTACCCCACGAGAGGCTCAAAGTATGGACCCCCAGCAACGGTTGCTACTGGAGGTTAGCTGGGAAGCATTAGAAAATGCAGGCATTGCTCCTGAGAAGTTAGCTGGTAGTGAAGCAGGAGTATTCATCGGTATTAGCAACTATGATTATTCCCGATTACAGTTCCCCAATGACCCCTATTCTGGTACTGGTAATGCCCTCAGTATTGCAGCTAACCGCCTGTCCTATCTGCTAGATTTACGGGGACCTAGCTGGTCTGTAGATACAGCTTGCTCCTCATCCTTAGTCGCAGTTCACCAAGCCACCCAGAGCCTGCAACGAGGAGAATGCCAGTTAGCACTGGCAGGTGGGGTCAATCTGATGTTGTCTCCTGAGTTGAGCATAACCTTTGCCCAAGCAGGTATGATGGCAGCGGATGGCCGTTGTAAAACCTTTAGTGCTGATGCCGATGGTTATGTGCGGGGAGAAGGTTGCGGTATAGTCGTCCTGAAGCGCCTCTCTGATGCTCTCAGAGATGGAGATAATATACTAGCTCAGATCAAAGGCACAGCAGTTAATCAGGATGGGCGTAGCAATGGACTTACCGCACCTAATGGCCCAGCACAGCAAGCCGTGATCCGTCAAGCCTTAGCCAATGCCGGGGTAGAGCCAGCAGCAATTAGTTATTGTGAAGCTCATGGTACCGGTACATCCCTTGGAGATCCCATTGAGGTTAATTCCCTCAAAGAGGTGTTAATGAAGGGACGATCTCTAGAGCAACCTTGTTGGCTTGCTTCTGTTAAGACCAACATTGGTCATTTGGAAGCCGCTGCGGGGATTGCCGGTTTAATCAAAGTTGTGCTAGCTCTACAACATGGGAAAATTCCCCCCCACTTACATTTGCAGCAGCTCAATCCCTATATTGATCTCCAAGATACACCCTTAGCAATTCCCACTGAGCTACAGGAATGGCAAATTACTCAGCAACAGCGTCTAGCTGTTGCTGAGA
>JAAHGR010000484.1 GCA_010672425.1 Symploca sp. SIO2E6 | reverse complement strand
TTCTACAGGTATAACTGACATGAATTTTACCCAAGACTTAGATGGCTTATCCGGAGAACTTTCTCTCAGGATGCATCTTGGTAGAACGGATCATAATCGCTTTGTAGATGAGCTGGAACGAGAGTGACAACTTTTTAAGCGGATCGCCTTCATTTGTCATTTGTAAGGATTTGACTTGTTAAGCTGTCCTATGGTTCAATGGCTCCAATGGAGATTAACAGAAGCCGTAAATTTAGGTAAGATAATGAACAAGATGAGACGATACCAACTCTCCAATTTACTATTGACAGTAATGCTAGCTATTGGACTTGTCTTTGGCAGAAACCCGGTTGCTAGCGCAGAAGGATGCAGCACCGCAAATATGATCACAGGTAGCTACGATTGTGATGTAGCCTGTATTGCCAGAGAGGTTAATGATGGGAGGAAGGGGTTCATTGCCCATGGTGAGACAGACACCATCACACACTTCACACTAGGCGATGTGACAGAAAAAGACGAATTTTACAAAGTTGAAATTAAGAGTGGCGATTTCCATGAAGTGGAGATAGGCCCACGCCTCGGTTGCACTTTATATACTGCTACCGAGTCTGTCTCAGACAATCAGTTTCCCGTCCTTGAGGAATACATATTTCAGGAAGAAAATGGTAAGGTATGTAGCTTTACGAAAATCGTGCGCAACCCAAGTAGGGCCGATTTTAAGACTTGCAAGGTTGAGTGCACTAGGAAATAAACTTAATCCAACTGGCTAAAATACCCAAAATTTTAGCCACATTATTGACATAGTACTCGCTTAAATCAATACTGATCACTTGTCCTGCTAATTTCATGAATCTCCAGTTTGTACCAGTAGTTACCACTCCATAAATAGCCGTAATTTGATTTTCTTCCCGTTCATTAAATAGTTGAGATGCCACCATCTCAGCAATGCACTGTCCTAATCCTGCATTAAGATTTTCTTTTTTCGCTTCCACTATGGTAATCACTGGTGCAGTAAGAATTACTAGTTCAGGGGAACGACTGATGATAAAGTCACAGCTGCCATTCAACCCCCTAGCTGGGTTAATATTAAATTCTATACCAGAAAAAAAACTAATCTGATGCTGTAACTGTCTCCTGAGTTCGATTAAAATAGGAGTGATAATCATCTCCGAACGAGATTTTTCGGTATTACTAGCAAGAGCCAAGGGTAGATTTTCTCGCAAAGTTGCTGCTAGTAGTTCACTACATTCGAGTTCTGGTACATCAGCAAAAATATCAATTTGATTGTGAAGAGTTAAATCAAATTCTTTTTTCACTTTGTCTAGAGTAAAGTCGCTGTAAGCCATTTTATCTCATTATCTATTGTACACGTAATTTATCAATTCAAAATTCTTGCATTCAAAATTATCAACAAGGATAAAAACATTATGCTAGACGAAACAGAACTTGAACAACGCCTAGCTAACCTTGAGCAAGCAGTTTATGACCTTCATCCAAGAAAATGTTGACTCAAATCCCCCCTTTATCTCAACAAGTAATCCTCATCACTGGTGCTTCCTCAGGGATTGGTGCTGCCTTAGCCCAACGGTTAGCTAGTGAATTTTCAGGTATTCGTTTGGTACTTGCTGCTCGTAACCAGGAGAAACTAGAGGTAGTGGCAACCGATTGCCGTAAAGTTGGTGCTGAGGTTTTGGTAGTTCCTACAGATATGGCTCAAGTGGAACAAGTACAAGCCTTAGCCCAATCTACTCTCTCTAGTTTTGGTCGAGTTGATGCCCTAGTCAATAATGCAGGCTATGGGCAAATGGGACCAGTGGAACTTATTCCGCCAGAATACGCCAGACGGCAGTTCGCTGTCAATTTTCATGGACCTTTAACCCTAACTCAAGCTTTAATCCCGACTATGCGCCAGCAAGGAGGGGGACGAATTATCAATGTTAGTTCCCTGGGGGGACTTCTGGCATTTCCTTCTGGGGGAATGTATAGCGCTTCTAAATTCGCCCTAGAGGCTCTTAGCGATGTCTTACGTATGGAGTTAGAAGGGTTCAATATTAAAGTCAGTGTAATTGAACCAGGACCGGTAAAGACCGAATTTTTTCAAGTTGTGAGTGAGCAGATAGCAAAGACTATACCAGAACCGGAAAAAACCCCTTATCGTGCTTCAATCGCCGCAATGAAACACATAGAAAAGCTTACTGCCCCTTTAACTTGGAGTGCTCAACAGGTAGCAGTGGTAATTGAAAAGGCACTGACTGATAATAACCCCCGTCCCCGCTATATTGCCGCAACTGGTGGTAAGACAATGTTGTTCCTGATGACAAAAATTTTACCCCGCAAACTAGTAGACTTGTTCTGGCAGCGTTTTTACAGTATTGCTCAAGTAGCCAAGGAGTGGGAACAGGGGGGATGAGGGAGATGGAGAGATGGGGGAGACAAGGAAGACAAGGAAGACAAGGAAGAAAATATAGCTAAATCCTCTTCCCAATTCCCAATTCCCAATTCCCAATTCCCAATCCCCAATTTCCGGATTAAGCATTTTCCCTACTGAATAATGGATTGCCTGTTAGTCCTGGAAGTGTTGCCAGATAGTCTGACTCTAACAGGAGATATCACTGTGGTCATGCATGGGAAGGAACTGTATGTCTATCTTAGAGTTAAGCACCAGCAACGGGGCAAAAACTGAATCACTGCTCCATGGACGCTATCAACCGGTTGAAGTCTTAGAAAATCGGGGATTGGGTCAAACCTTGATTGCTCTTGATACCCAACAACCGGATCATCCTGAGTGTGTTATTAAACAACATCGGCTCCTCGACAACAACCGCGAATCTCTAGAAACAGCCAGACATCTGTTCCAAACCGAGGCGCAAATCCTGAAAACTTTGGGTTCCCATGACCAAATTGCCCAGTTGTTAGATTATTTTGAAGTCGAGCAAACCTTTTCTGTAGTACAAGAGTTTATTTTTGGCTATCCCTTAGGAGCAGAACTATCCCAGGAACAGCGTTGGACTGAAGGGGAGGTAGTTATGTTCCTGCACGAAGTACTCGACATTTTGGAGTATGCTCACAGCCAAGGAGTAATTCATGGTGCAATTCAGCCAGATAATCTGATTCGGCGAGAGCAGGATGGTAGATTAGTTTTAACTGATTTCAGTGCTATCCGGCAAGTGCGGGCTCCCTTGTTACCCACCCAGGAACAGGTTTGTTTAACCATGTCGATGGGTGCCTTAGAGTATATGTCGGTGGAACAGTTACGGGGAAAACCTCGTCCTAGTAATGATATTTATGCTCTAGGTATGATTGCCATTCAAGGGTTGACAGGTATGAGACCCGATCAACTGCCAGAAGATCCAGAGACGGGAGAAGTGGTTTGGCAGCAAGAAGCGCAAGTTAGTGAAGCGATCGCGACTATTCTCTCGAAGATGGTAAGTTACCATTTTAAAGACCGCTATCAATCAGCAGCTGAAGTTCTGGCAGCTTTCAAATCCTTGGAAGCTGGTGAACCTGAGGTTCCTCCTCAAAGAATCAATCAATTTATCAATCTCAAAACCGCTGGAGTTGCTACTTCCTTGGCTTTAGCAGTGGGAGGCTATTCTTTCTTTGAGCATTACAATCCTCTGAATCCAGGACTCAATACCCTGGCACAAGCAGAACAAAAGTATCAGGAAGGAGAACTCGATGAGGCTTTCCAACTAGCGGAGTCCATTGCCACCAATAGTGCTGCCTATGAAGATGCTCAAAATGCGATCGCGCAGTGGCAGGAAAACTGGGATCAAGCTGAAGCTCAAGTCCAAGCAATTGAACAAGCTTTTGAGCAAAATCAGTGGCAAGAGGTGATCGACCAGGCAGCTCAAATACCAGATATTGACTTCTGGCAGCAGCAAATAACCGAAAAGGTAGAACAAGCTAAGCTCAAACTGGAGCAAGAAGCTGAGGAGTTATTGCTACAGGCTTACAGCCAAGCTATGGACAAAGACTTTACAGGAGCATTACAAACCCTCAAAGCAATTCCCCCAGGGACAAAAGTCTACCAAGAAGTCCAAAATAAGACTGTTGAGTACAAGGAAAAACAACAAATTAGAGCACGATACTTTTTACATCAAGCTTACAAACAAGCAATTGAAAAAAACTTTACCACTGCCTTGGCCTATTTGAGAAAAGTACCTCAAGGTACTACAGTCTATGATCAAGTTCGGGAAAAAATTGCCGAATACGAAGAAAAGCAACAGGTTAAGGCAATTTATCTGTTACATAGAGCTAATAACCGAGCCATTGTAGGAGACTACTCCGGTGCATTGGAATATCTCCAACAGATTCCGGAAGGTACTCCCGCCTATGCCCAAGCTCAAGCAAAAATTGCTGAGTATACTGCCCAGCAAGATAATCAAAATTCATCCCAGGAAGAAGCAACCGCAGGCAGATCTTCCCAAGATGATGCTTCCCAAGAAGAAGCAACAGCAAGCAGGTCATCAAATAATGATTCTTCTACTACACAACCTTTTAATGAGGAACCATTTACCAGCAGTAATTCTGGTAGTGGCGATAGTACTGAAGACCTTTTTTCGGGGAGTGATTTTTTTGGGTCAACTCTTAACCCTGGTACTAACCTTCAGGAAATTATCCCAGGAAGTTAGGGAACAGGACTAGAGCGTCGGTCAAGTAGAAGCTATAAACCGGGTTTGGAGGTGACGCTATCAACGATAAATCAAGGCTCTGACAAGAGAAACCCGGTTTCTTGACCGGCTCTCTAGAGAGTTCACCCCTAAGGAAATATTTAGAACATTTTATTAAAAATATCGATTTCTTGGGATTTTGTATCATAAATAATGTGTAAGGATTCAGGCATTGGTGACAAGTTAAGGCTGTATGGCAGTTGTCAAGGGGCTTCTAGAAGTTGGGATTTTGGGAAAAAAGGCAGCTTTATTCGCGAGTATTGCTCGCGAATACTTCCGACTCCACTCTCCCGGTGCAATTGATTCCTAATTGGCAGCGAGAAGAGATTATCTGCGTAGAATTTACGCACATAAAACAGCTAACTTAATTTTCAATTACAGGATTTATACTGCTAGACTAAATTCAAGGAAGCCCTCATCAATCAAAATCAATTAGCGTAATGTTGAAGCTAATTGATTGACGCTTATTTCTCTTTGAAAGAAGAAAGTTTGATTTTTGTGCTTTTCGGCAGAAAAAGGTGCTACAATTAATTTAATGTTTGGTTTTCGTTTTTGCTTAACAATACCTAAATCTTGATTTTCAGGTGAGGCGAAATATTTAACTGGGTTGGACGTTCAACCTTTTTGATGAACAACGAAAAAATGATAAAGACCCCGATAAATCATCTCTAAAGAAATTCTATCAAGTGGTAAAGAGAGTTCATCAGCCACCGCATCTCCTAAATCAACTAAAATGGCATAAAATAACCAGGTCTCCCAGATTTTTAATTTGACTCCATTAATTGAACCAGTCCATAAATAACTGAGTCCCAAAAGTCGCTTAACTGTATTAAATGCTTCTTCAATTCGCCAGCGCTTTCGATATAAATCCGCTACTACATCTCTGAGGTAAGATTAGCGGGTCAAGTACAGAAGTTAGATAAGAATGCCAGACTTTTCCTGATTTTACTTCGACCAGGCGTAACGTTACATATGGAGTTCTTGTAGTTCCAGAACCCAGACTAATCTTACGGTCACGAACTCCATAACTATCAGTAAATACTTGTTCTACTTGAATAGCTGCTCTCTTTTTTAAGCGAGTGATAAAAGCAATCTCTTGGTCGATTAATTGGAGCCAAAATTAAAAATGGTAAAAACCTCTATCTAACAACAATAAGGTTTGAGGTTCAACTCTATTTAAAATGGCTTTCTCAAAATTTGTATCACTAGCTTTGGGATTTTCTCGAAACCAGATTTCTACTGGCAGTCTTGTAATTAAATCTATGACTATTCCCATTTTACCAGCTAACTGCCCTTGGGGGACATCTGACAAACTTTTTAGCTTCCTAAATAAAGCTTCTAATGTCGAACTATCTGCTATCCAGATTTGCTCAAACTTGGATTAGTATATTTTACCGATTTGAAAAACAGATCTAGATTAAGCGATTGCCTTGAGCACCAGCGAAGCTGAGCGCTTAATATCGCATGTACATATTTAGGGTAATTTGTCAAATTAATTTGCCGTAACCTGGAATCCCCATTCCCTCGTAGATAATTTCCCTAACTCATTTTCAAATAAGCGAACGGTGAGTTCTGAGTTTCACACTTGGGGATTCGCGATCGCACACTTGGGGATTCGCGATCGCACACTTGGG
>JAAHGR010000483.1 GCA_010672425.1 Symploca sp. SIO2E6 | reverse complement strand
CTGAAATTACTGATTTACTATGGGAAGCCGTAGCAGAAGGTTTAGTCGTATCCTTAGGTGATACCTACCAATTGATTGAATTAGATACCATCACCCAGCCCCAACCAATAACCATTGAATATAAATTTATCCATGATCGGATTCAACAAGCAGCACATTCCCTAATTCCCGAAGAGGAGAAACAAGCAGTACACCTACAACTGGGACAATTGCTACTGGCTCAGACAACTGCTAACCAACGAGAACAAAAAATTTTTGATATCGTTAATCACTTGAATCTGGGAAGTTCCTTAATTAAGGGTAGGAGCAGATTGGCGGTAGAACAAGTAGTAAAACCAGATGAATTAGCCAAGTTGAATCTACTGGCTGGCAAGAAAGCAAAGGCATCAGCAGCTTATAGACCAGCTCTCGAATACTTTCAGTTTGGTATAAGATTACTTGATGGAGGAGCAGTGAGTAGAGTAGACAAGGAAGACAAGGGAAACAAGAGGGGAAATATTCATGATTTAGTTCAAGATTTAGTATCCCCCCATCCCCCCATCCCCTCATCCTCCCCATCCTCCCCATCCTCCCCATCCCCCCATCCCCCCATCCCCCCATCCTCCTCCAGCTGGCAGAGTCATTATGACTTAACCTTGGCGCTGTTTGTGGAAGCAGCTGAGGCAGCTTACCTCACTGGCGATTTTATGCAACAGGATCAGTTGACTTCCGTGGTACTGCACCAAGCTAACCAGCTGTTAGACAAAGTGAAAGTATACGAGGTTAAGATTCAAGCCTACATCGCTCAAAATCAGCTCACTGAAGCGATGCAGACAGCGCTAACAGTACTCAAGCTTTTAGGAGTCAAGTTTCCCACAAAGCCAAGTAAATGGGATTTTTGGCGAGGTTTGCTGGCAACCAAGTTAGCTTTAGCAGGCAAAAGTATTGAGGATTTAGTTCGCCTACCTCCCATGAAGCAGCCTGATAAATTAGCAGCAATGCGAATTCTCTCTAGTGTAATTTCTGCTGCTTATTTTACGTTGCCAGAACTGATGCCGTTGATTGTTTTTCAACAGGTCAATTTATCGGTTAAATTTGGTAATGATTCTTTGTCGGCGTCCGCTTATGGCAGTTATGGGCTAATTCTTTGTGATTTTGCCGATGATATTGCTACTGGCTACCGATTTGGTCAATTAGCACTAAATCTTTTGTCTCAAGTTAATGCTAACAATACCAGTAACCTTGCTGCTTCTACAAAAGCCAAGACCTGGGCTAATGTTAACTTCTTTGTCAAGCCTTGGAGAAAACATTTAAACTCGACTTTACAACCACTGCTAGAGGCTTATGCAGCGGGATTGGAAACGGGGGATTTACAGGCAGCTGGTTATGCAGCTCACAATTATTGCTTACATTCCTACTTCAGTGGCAAGGAACTCAGCAAACTGCAACAAGAAATGGCGACTTACGGTGAGGTTCTCGCTCAACTGAAGCAAGAAAGAACCTTGCAGATGAATAAACTATATCGACAGGTGCTCTGGAATTTACAGGCCCAAAGAGTTGCTCAAGGCAACAATCAACAGCTGCGGCATGACCAGCAAGGGCCAAGTGAGCAAGATAATCAGTGCTACTTAAGTGGCGAGTGGTATGAAGAGTCCCAGATGCTAACACAGCATCAAGAGGCCAATGATCTTACTGCTATTTGTGTCTTACATTTCAATAAACTTATCCTCTGTTATCTATTTGGTTTTTACCAACAATCAGTAGCCAATGCCGCAATTGCTCAGCAGTATTTAGAGGGATTGAGAGGAACCATTATTATACCTCTATTCCATTTCTACGATTCTCTAGCACGGTTGGCGATGTATGGGGAAAGTCCTCAGTCAGTTCCTCTACAGCAGATTTTGAAACAGGTGGCTGCTAACCAGAAAAAAATGAAAAAATGGGCAAATTATGCTCCGATGAATCATTTACATAAATTTTATCTGGTAGAGGCAGAGCGATACCGAGTTCTCGGTCGAATGAATCAAGCCGCAGAATGTTACGATCGCGCCATTGCCTTAGCTAAAGAACATGAATATCTCCAAGAAGAAGCTCTCAGTAATGAACTGGCTGGTAAATTTTATCTCGCTCAAGGTAAAACTACTATAGCTAGAGCCTATATGTTGGAAGCCCGTTATGTTTACCTGCAATGGGGAGCGACGGCTAAAATTCAGGATTTAGAGAAGCGATATCTACAGTTAGTGGCTGCTCCCAAAATCAAAATTCAAGATCGAGACCCGATTCAAGTTACTACCACTAGTACTACTAGCAGTACCTTAGGTGATAAACTGGACTTAGCTACTGTGATGCAAGCATCCCAAGCGATTTCTGGGGAAATTCTCCTGGATAATTTACTGGCAAAATTGATGAAGAGTCTCATCCAAAATGCTGGAGCAGAGAAAGGCTTTTTGTTGTTGCCAGCAAAAACTAACCGGGAGTCGAAAAAAGTGACCATGCTGATTGAGGCAGCAGGAGCAGTAGATTCTGAACAAGTTAGGGTTTCCTTGTCCATTCCCCTCAACAACCGCCTACCAATATCAATTATTAACTATGTTGCTCGCGCTCAGGAAACTGTAGTCTTAAATGATGCCACCCGTGAGGGTTCCTTTACTCAAGATGAGTATCTGCAACAGTATCAGCCTAAATCGATTCTCTGTTGTCCTCTCCTCAATCAAGGTCAACTGAGTGGTATCATCTATTTAGAAAATAATCTGACTACCAGTGCTTTTACTCCTGACCGGTTAGAAGTAATCAAACTATTATCCTCCCAAGCCGCAATCTCGATTGAAAATGCCAAACTTTACTCAGAATTAAGGGAACGGGAGAGCCAATTAACCCAGTTTCTCGAAGCTATACCAGTAGGGGTCGTAGTGCTTACTGCTCATGGTCAACCTTTCTACGGTAATTATCAGGCCAAACAGTTACTAGGCAAAGACCTGTTAGCTTCACTTACTTCCGACCCAGAAAATAGCAGTTTAGGGAAAACTCAAATCTATGTCACTGGCACTCATCAACCGTACCCCCGGGAAAAACTGAGTGGCGTGCGAGCCTTGAAAGGGGAAAGCGCAACGATTAATGATTTGGAAATCCATCAAGGTGATCAAGTTATCCCTGTACAAAGTTGGGAGACCCCCATCTTCGATGAAAAGGGTAACATTGCCTATGCGATTGTTGTCTTAGCGGACATTACGGAACGCAAACAAGCAGAAGCAGAACGAATAGTGTTTATGGGAGAACTAGAAACCAAAAACATTGCTCTACAAGAAATGAACCGACTCAAAGATGAGTTTTTTAAAAATACCTCCCATGAACTCCGCACCCCACTCAATGGCATTATCGGCTCAATCCGCCTCATCTTAGATGAATTTTGTGATGACCGGGACGAAGAAATGGCCTTGCTGAAACAGGCCGATCAATCTGCTATTCGCTTACTGGAGATCATCGATCAGATTCTGGATATAGTCAAACTCAAAGAGGGGAAGTTGACAGTGGAGATCCAGCCAGTAGATCTTCACAGCTGTTTAGCAGAGGTAATGGATACACACCGCAGTACAATCCAGCAAAAAAATCTCCAATTACACAGAAAGTATCATCCTCAACCACTGTCGGTTCTTGCTGATTTCACTAGTCTCAAACAGGTTTTGCTCAACATTCTAGATAATTCGATCAAATTTACCAATAGCGGCAGTATTACTATTACTACAGAGATTCAATCAAGGAGAGCAGCTGAAGGTATCGAAGAGATACCGATGGCAGTTGTCGAAATCCAAGATACAGGGATTGGTATTGAACCCAGTCAACAGGACAAACTCTTTCAACCGTTTATCATGCTTGATGGTTCTACTACTCGCTCCCAAGGAGGAATTGGTTTAGGACTCGCGATCGCACGGAAATTGATCGAACAGATGGAGGGTAATATTACCATCGAAAGTGCTGGTAAAGACCAAGGTACCACAGTTGCGATCGCTTTACCTATTGGTTAGATAATTGTTGTTTGTTGTTGGTTGTTTGTTGTTGGTTGTTTGTTGTTGGTTGTTTGTTGTTGGTTGTTTGTTGTTTGTCGTTTGTTGTTTGTTGTTGGTTGTTTGTTGTTGGTTGTTTGTTGTTGGTTGTTTGTTGTTTGTCGTTTGTTGTTGGTTGTTTGTCGTTTGTTGTTGGTTGTTTGTTGTTGGTTGTTGGTTGTTTGTTGTTTGTCGTTTGTTGTTGGTTGTTGGTTGTTTGTTGTTTGTTGTTTGTTGTTGGTTGTTGGTTGTTTGTTGTTTGTCGTTTGTTGTTGGTTGTTTGTTGTTTGTTGTTTGTTTTGGCGATCGCTAACGGCTTGAGAACCCCGACTTCTTGAAGAAGTCGGGGTTCTGGGAGTACTCCACAGATGCGATCCGATCGCACTACCCAAGGACATTGGTGTTGGGTTATTCCGGGATGTTGGCAGGGCAGGTTTTGAGGGGAATTTTGTGGTATAATAACTAAAATTATCCCTAAACCTGCCCCTACGAATGGCTGACATCGAAGAGGCGATCGCTGGTGTCGTAGGTAATTGCAACCCAAAATTCCACAAAATTGGTGTAGGGGCGGGTTTCTCTTGAAAATTTTAATATCAATAAGGTTGCCTCGCCGGTGTTCAGATACCCGACTTCTTGAAGAAGTCGGGTATCTTGGAGTGCCCCACAGAGGCGATCGCACTACCCAAGGACATTGGTGTTGGGTTATTCCGGGATGTTGGCAGGGCAGGTTTTGAGGGTAATTTTGTGGTATAATAACCAAAATTACCCCTAAACCTGCCCCTACGAATGGCTGACATCGAAGAGGCGATCGCTAATATCGTAGGCAATTGCAACCCAAAATTCCACAAAATTGGTGTAGGGGCGGGTTTCTGTTGAAAATTTTAATATCAATAAGGTGGCCTCGCCGGTGTTCAGATACCCGACTTCTTGAAGAAGTCGGGTATCTTGGAGTACTCCACAGAGGCGATCGCACTACCCAAGGACATTGGTGTTGGGTTATTCCGGGATGTTGGCAGGGCAGGTTTTGAGGGTAATTTTGTGGTATGGCAACTAAAATTATCCCTAAACCTGCCCCTACGAATGGCTGACATCGAAGAGGCGATCGCTAATATCGTAAGATTGGCGTGACACACTTAAAATGATTGAATAGATGTAGGTTGGGTCGAGGCAACGAGACCCAACGCTGGAGCGGGTTGTGTTGGGTCACTTTCTAAAGCTCTACCCAACCTACATTTTTAAGTGTGTCACGCCAGTAGTGATCTAAGATATACTTAGCGATCGCAATGTTACCTCGATGACTTACTATTCTCATGGGCAAGTAGCTATCATCCATACAGAAAAAGTAGCTATCATCCGTACAGAAAGGGGACTGACCATCTCACCGAACCCGCATTACCCTCTACGATTTGATGGACTATCTGACGGCTGGGTATCCACTTGAGTTTATCCGTGATTTATTTGAGCTATCCGAAGAACAAATTAATGTTGCTTTAACCTACATTGAGGCAAATCGAACTGAGGTAGAAGCAGAATATCAGCAAGTTCTCCAAGAAGCTGAGGAACTTCGACTGTATTACGAAGAGCAAAATCGTGAGCGGGTTAACCAAATTGCTAGTTTGCCACCACCACCTGGACTGGAAGCTGCTTGGAAAAAACTTCAGGACTCTAAAGCACGTCAAACAATTGAAGATTGAATATCTTAGATTTATTCCATAAATAAATTTAGGGGCTTGTGACCGTTTTATTATAAAATCTAAAATCTAAAACCTAAAATCTAAAATCTAATTACTGCTATTCTCTTACTCCTATGTCTTGTGGGCGGGTTTCTGTTGAAAATTTTAAGATCAATAAGGTGGCCTCGCCGGTGTTCAGATACCCGACTTCACAGAAGAAGTCGGGTATCTTGGAGTACCCCACAGACGCGATCGCACTACCCAAGGACATTGGTGTTGGGTTACTCCGGGATGTTGGCAGGGCAGGTTTTGAGGGGAATTTTGTGGTATAATAACCAAAATTATCCCTAAACCTGCCCCTACGAATGGCTGACATCGAAGAGGCGATCGCTAATATCGTAGGATTGGCGTGACACACTTAAAATGATTGAATAGATGTAGGTTGGGTCGAGGCAACGAGACCCAACGCTGGAGCGGGTTGTGTTGGGTCACTTTCTAAAGCTCTACCCAACCTACATTTTTAGGTGTGTCACGCCAGTAGTGATCTAAGATATACTTAGCGATCGCAATGTTACCTCGATGACTTACTATTCTCATGA
>JAAHGR010000482.1 GCA_010672425.1 Symploca sp. SIO2E6 | reverse complement strand
TCAATTAATCGACCCTTATCAAGTAGGATTGCTCTAGAACAAAGCCTCTCGACTAGCCCAATACCATGGGAAACAAAAAGAACTGTACTGCCACTCGAACATATATCTTCAATACGTCTTTGACATTTACTAACAAAATAACCGTCTCCTGCTGCTAATGCTTCGTCAATAATAAGAACTTCAGGAATATCTTGAAATGCTACAGATGCTGCCAAACGGGAACGCATACCGTTTGAATAAAACTGAATAGGAACATCTATATATTCTTTTAGCTCTGAGAAATCTATAATCTCTTCCATTCTTTCCATGGTAACTTGTTGAGAAATTCCCATGGCCATAGAGCCAAAAACAATGTTTTCTCTACCTGTAAAGCTAGGGTGAAAGTTAATCCCTAAAGATAATAAAGCTCGCACTTTACCATTTACTAAAACTTTACCTTGAGTTGGACTTGAAAGGCCAGAAATAATTTTTAGTAGTGTTGATTTTCCACTGCCATTAGGACCAATTATCCCTAATACTTCACCTTTATGCAGTGTCAAACAGATATTATTTAAAGCTTCAACGGTTTTGTAAAATCTTTTTTTAAATTTAGACGGAAATAAAATTGATTTGAGCCAGCCTCGTCCAAGTTTATGATAAATCTTATAGGTTTTACTAACATTTTTTACATCAATTATGACTTTATGCTGGTTCATTTTTCTTATAAATAGTCTATTACAACTTTTTTGAAGTATGAGCGGTGCATATAAGCTATAACGCAGGTGATGATGCTCAACAAGGAACAGATTATGAGATCTCCTTCTATCCCAAAAATACAAGCGAATTCATCATTCAAAAAAGCATATCGAAATGGAGTAATGAAGTAAGAAATTGGATTGAAATAAGCAATAAACTTAATCTTCGAAGGAAGAGAGCTGGGAGCATACAGAACAGGAGTTATATAGATACCAATTCTCAAGAGCGTGGGAATGATTCGTGACAAATCAGGTAGCATTACATTGTAACAAGCCAAAATAGAAGTTAGGCTAATAAGAAAAATAGAAAAAATTAGAGTAACTGGTATCAAAATAAAAATAGACCAAGATAGAACACCAACGGAAAGAGATAAAACTAAAATTAATATTAAGTTTAAGGAAAGCTCAATCATTGATTGAGCTATATTAACAAAAGGAAGAATATACACAGGAAAATTAATTGATTTAATTAATTGTGAATATATTGTTAATGTATTTATGCCTCTAGAAAGAGAATTATTAAAAAAAAGCCAAGGAATTAAGCCTGAAAACATAGAAATTAAATGACCTATACTTCCTCCAGGTCCATCATATTGAACTTCTAGAATAATCACAAAAAGGAAATAGTATGTACCTAAAAATAACATTGGTTGTAAAACAACCCACAGTAAACCTATTGCTGTCCCTACATTAGATTTCCTGACCTCAAAACTAACAAGACGAATTGATAGACGAAAGTCGTCAAAATATTGCTTTAGTTTAGAGTAAGAAATGTATTTTGGTTTGTTTTTTTTTCGCGACATCATAGCTTGATCAAAATCATTTAGAAAATTTCAAAAAACTCTTGTAAATTCAAGAACGACCAAATTAGTAGACGTCGATTACGATTGCCTTTTAAATGCTCTTCAATTATTTTTTGTGAATTATCTGACGAAAAAAAACTATAAATATTACAATCTATATTTAATAATTTACGACTTACATAATCAATACTTTCCCCTTTAAACCAACTGGCATCTGGTGCAGAAAACCCTTGCTTAATCCGATCTGTCACCACATCAGGAATATAACGTCGCATGACCTGACGCAGCAATAGTTTACCATCTTTGGTCTTCTGAAAATACTTAGCTGTTTTATTCCCAGGGTCGTTTTCATTTAGCCGAACCACCTCAGTTAAATTCCCTAACTTCAGTCTAGTTGGAACTTTCATAGCGAAATCAACTAAGTCGTTATCCAAAAAAGGAACTCGCGTTTCCAATGAATGAGCCATGCTTAACTTATCTTCCACCATCAACAGGCCATGCAAAAACGTCTTTGCTTCAAAATATAACGAGTGATTGATATAATCCTCTGGACGTTTTAGATTGCTGTCAGATTGCTGAAAAACACTCCTAAAAATTTCTCGCGTATCAACGTGCTTAACTTCCTCCCAAATGGGACTAAAGACAGCTCTAATCTCCTCTCGATTGAGCAGACGTTGCCAAAATTCGTAATACTGATCGACGTAATGCTCAAAATTATGATTAACGACTGCTCGATAATACCGCCAAGGGTAGCCAGCAAACAGCTCATCCCCTCCTGTGCCTGCCAAAACCACCTTCACAAACTTGCTTGCTAACTGAGCCACATAAAAATTGGGATAACTCTGTCCCACTCGCGGTTCTTCCAAATGCCAAGCAAGACGAGGCATAACCCGTTCCATGTCCCCTGCCTTCAGAACCATTTCATAATGTTCTGTCTTAAACAGATAGGACATATACTCAGCTGGTTCTCGTTCATCATAACTCACCTCAATCCCAGAGGCTGAATTGAGGTCAAACCCACAAGTGAAGGTTTTCAGGTAAGGGAGTTGTTGAGCAGCAATAGCAGTAATCGAACCGCTATCCATCCCCCCACTTAGATAAGCTCCCAATTCGACATCACTAACCAACTGGCGACTCACTGCTTGACGAAACAGCCGATCTAATTCCTCCAGATATTCCCTTTCATCTCGAATCTGTTCGGGTTCAGCAAAATGATAATCCCAATACTGTTGCTGAACCAGATTGGGTTGATTGAGGGATAGCCATAAGTAATGTCCAGCTGGTAACAGCTTAACTCCTTTAAACAGGGTCTTATCGGTAAAGAAATTCTGGAAGGTGAAATACTCTAGCAACCCTTCTAAATCGATCGCACTCTGATAAGCTGGATTAGCCAGAATTGCTTTCACTTCTGAGCCAAAGAGCAACTTATCCCCCACCCTCGTATAATAGAGCGGTTTAATCCCGTAGCGATCGCGTGCCAAAAACAACTTCTGTTCTTGCCGATCCCATAGGGCAAAAGCAAACATGCCGTTGAGTCTTTCTAGACAATGCTCCCGCCATTCTGCATAGGCAGACAAGAGCACTTCCGTATCAGTTTGAGAATGGAATTGATAGCCTAAAGCCTCCAACTCAATCCGCAACTCTCTGAAATTGTAAATTTCCCCATTGTAGCTTAGGACAAATCGACCATCTTTCGTGCTCATCGGCTGATGACCGGCAGGAGAAAGATCTATAATCGCTAAGCGACGATGGCCTAAACCAATACAGCCATCAACAAACTGTCCTTCTCCATCCGGTCCTCGATGAGCGATCGCATCAGTCATTTTTTTCACAATCACGGGAGAAACGGGTTCGCCGTCTAGATGAAAAATGCCAGCAATTCCACACATCTTTATTTTGATCTAGCTTGCTAGTCCTACAGCACTACGACGACGGGCAACTTCTTCTTTGTGAGCATTGCGCCACTCGATTAACCGCTTCAAACCATCTTTCAGCTCAACCTTAGCTGTAAAATCAATCTCTGCTGCTGCCTTCTGAGGACAACCCACCCGATTCTTCACAAATGTCGTCCCTCCTGGTTCATACTGAATTGCTAAATCCGAACCCGTCACTTCTAAAATCAATTCAGCCAATTCTTTAATGGTGGTTTTAACCCCAGTACCTACATTGTAAAACCCATCCGTTGCCTCGGACTTCATTGCACAAACATTAGCTCTACCACAATCCCCTACATAGATAAAATCATAAGCCTGAGACCCATCTCCGTAGACAATTGGCGGCAGTCCCCGATCCAAACGGTCTAAAATTTTCATGATCACCGCAATATAGGTTCCTTTATAATCCTGCCGGGGGCCATAGACATTCATATAGCGCAATCCCACATAGTCAAATTGCTGCTGCGTCCCTTGATAGCGATGATACAGGGAACGACACATATGCTCCCCTGCTATCTTTGTTGCTCCATAAAAAGTAGTGTTGTTATAAGGATGATCTTCCCTCATCGGCTCTTCAATGGCATCCCCATACACCGAAGCAGAGGAAGAATACACTAAACGCTGCACCCCATTGTTGATACAAGCTTCCAACACATTAAACGTCCCACCAATATTTACCTCAAATGCTGAGCGAGGATAATCGTAACAATGGAGCAACCAAAGGGCAGCAAAATGGAAAACTCCATCAATACCTTCCATCGCCACATCTAAAATATCTCGTTGCAACAATTCCCCACCCAAAGGAAAAATATTAACCCGAGGGTCTTTAAGGGGTTCAGCTAGATTCTCCTCCCTTCCTCTAGCAAAATTATCGTAAATCCGAATTTCAGTAACGTCTTCCTTGAGAAGCTCATCAACAGTATGGGAACCAATTAACCCCGCACCACCAATCACTAACAATCGCTTACCCTTAAGCTCCATTTAACTCCTTTCATCCATCTCACGCACTACCAATAATCAGACTACACGATGTGGAGACTTCATACCCAAAGATCTATATAGTTTATTTGTACTATATTTGAGATTTTTCGGCTATAATGGTATGTGTGTAATTCTTGTAGACTCATTATACTAACATATTTGTTACCACATTCGCGGATATGAGCTATGATCGACTGTCTCGATGCGGCTCGCTACTTTATTGTGAAAGCCTACGAGGATGGACTGGAAGCTGAAATGACCAATATGAAAGTTCAAAAGCTTCTGTACTATTCACAAAGCTTGCATTTGGCACTATACGATGAGCCGTTATTTCAAGAAGAAATTCAAGCATGGCGATATGGCCCTGTATGTCCTCGTGCTTACAGATTTTACAGTAAATTTGAAGCTGAACAATTACCCGTACCTAATCAGGGATTTTTGTTACAGATTCCTCAAGAGCCGAAAAAACTCTTAGAGGAAATTTGGGAATACTTTGGCGGTTACCATGCTTATCGACTTAGTGAAATGACTCATTTGGAGTTTCCGTGGAAGAAAGCTCGCAAGGGTTTGCCATCGGCAGCAGCTTCAACTGAAAAAATTCTTCTTGAAGATATGAAAGCATTAGGTTATCAGAAATTGGATGTGATAGAGCGTGACAATCTTGCCTATCAACCTGTGATGTCTAAAGTTTTGGAGGAAGCTGTTAATTCGGAATCCTCAAATCGCATTGGCAAAGGAGAGGTACGTGACTGGCTCAAATCCCTTCTTGATTGAGGAATCTGATAATTTTAAGCGTTCTTTCAAAAAACTTGCAAAAGTTCATGGAACAGATTTTCTTGAGTTTATTGCGGGAGTGCTAGAAGATTTAATTGAACACCAATATCCTAATAACTCCCGTAAGGAACCTTTGCCAGGGAAGATTAAATTACCAGAAGAATGGACATTTCACAAGTTGGAACTTAGAGTATCCAAAGGGGCTTCAGGACAAATCAGATTGATGTATTTGGTTAATGCAACTACTTGCACAATCAAACTAGTTTGGATTTATAGTCATGAACAGTTTCCCAAACGTCCTGCTGATGCAGATATCAAGAGTACTATCAAGGAAATTATAGACTTTTAGGTAACCGAGTTTATTAAGGCGATCGCATAAGTGAGATATTTCTTTGCTTGATTAATTGACCATCTACTGCAACTTCAGTTTACTCACTTTCTTTTCTTCCTTTGTGTTCTTTGTGCCTTTGTGGTTAATTCAAAGGAGCAATGCCTGTTTAATCACCTCAACAACCCGCTCAATCGTCACTTCAGCTAACTCTGGCCAAATCGGTAAACTTAACACTTGAGTAGCCAGGGACTCACTAACCGGATTCACAGGATACTGACCTTGGTAAACTGGCAATTTGTCCTGGGGTACTGGATAGTAAATCATACTACCAATCCCCTGTTCGGCCAAATATTCCTTCACCTGATCCCGCTTCCCAGCCAAAATCCTGACTGTGTATTGGTGAAATACATGACCATCAGCTAACTCTGGTGTAATAATCCCCTCAATCCCTGCCAATAAATCATTGTAAGTCTTGGCAACCCTGCGCCTACCCTGATTCCACTGGTCAATATACTTAAGCTTCACCAGCAAAATTGCTGCTTGCAGTGTATCCAGACGAGAATTGTAACCCAAGACCTCATTATGATACTTCTTCTTGGCTCCGTGTACCCGTAACATCCGCGCATCTTCTGCTACAGCATCATCATTGGTAACAACTAAACCACCATCGCCATAGGCTCCCAAATTCTTGGAAGGGAAAAATGAAAATGCTCCCACATCTCCAATGGTACCGGTAAACTA
>JAAHGR010000481.1 GCA_010672425.1 Symploca sp. SIO2E6 | reverse complement strand
TCTCGATTTAGAGCATCTGCGGCATAAATAGGTTCAACAACATAGCGATTCTCTCCTACATTGGCTTCGGTTAAGGTATTGGTTTGATAATCAAAGCGAGCAATACTACTAAACCATTCCTTACCAATTTCTGCTGACTGGGAATGCAAGCAGAAGTAAGTATAGCGCCAAGGTTGCCCAACTTGCTGGGGTTGCACTATGGGAAACTCACAAGAGCGATTGACAACCTCCTGCATGGTAATAATTTTGCTAGTTTGAGGATTGAGTCGCACTTGCCATAGGGTTCCACAAGCAGGAGTATGGGTTTGACCAGTTGGTATCTCCCTGAGATATTCATTGGTTGGGGAAAAGTCGGAAAACCGGACTAAATCTAACCTGACTGAACCATCTGCCTCAACGCAGCCGTTACCGAAATGCCACTGAAACCAAGGTTCAGTTTCACCACGACTAACTACTTCCAAAGTTTCCCGGTCTACTACCAGAATCCAAGTTCCTTGATTCCCTTGCCATTGCATCGCATCACAGTAACTACTTAACCCTAACATTAGAGGAAGTAAATTTAACTTCAAGGGGGGTAGGAAAAAGATGAGATACTCTCCTGCTAGAACAAAACTATGCAGAAATGCTAAATCATTGAGCTTGATTGCTCCCGTTTGCACAATTTTGCCCGTGCGATCGCTTCTATAAAGATTTAAAGTAGATTTGTCATCAACTCCAATGCTATAAATCTCTCCACTGTGAGGATCTTGTTGGGGATGAGCAGAATAAGGTTGTTTCGGAGCAAGTGCTCCGAGGTTATCCAAACCTATAGTTTCCAGAGTTTGTAAGTCAAGGGCATGGGGATTGCCTCCTTCCCATAGGGCCAAGAGTTTATCTGGTAGAGCCAAGACCGAAGTATTGGCTGCATTTTTTAAAATGTCATTATTAGTTAGTAAGCGCTGCCAGTAATTCCAGATTGGTCTGGGAAAAGTCATGCCATAGTTACCATAGAGGAATTTACCAGCTGCCGCTTCTGCTAGATAACCTGAGGTTTTAACATAGCGATAGATGGCTTGAGCTCCTGCGGGAGTAAAATTTACCCCTAGAATGGCACCATCGCCGTCAAACCAATGGCCGACTTTTTCTGCTCCCCGTTCCAATCTTGCGGGTCCATTGCAATAAAATGAACCCTGTAAACCTTCCGGTATTTTCCCGGAAAGGACAGGCAAAGGAGTAAGATCAAATTCTGGGGCTGGCTTGGCGATCGCTTTTGCCCAAGCTTTCTGCTGGGATTGGGGATAAGTGATGGTCATCGTTGAAAACTATAGATCTTTTGAGTGGTTAAGTGATCGCAGATAGAAGAAGGTGGCATCTCCAAGGGGAAAGTTTGTCGGTCTAGCTGCACCTGTAAGTTAGCTAGAGGATCACTGCCATTAGAAACAATAAATTCTAGGCATTTCACTTGAGGCCATCCACTCAAGGCATCCAGAATTTTCGCGATCGCTTTGACGTAAGGATGAGTGTTGTACTTATACCAATCCCCTGTCGCGAGATTTGCTTGATCAAAGCCAAGATTAATCGTTAAAGAGGGTTGGCCAAAAACTGCGATCGCTAAGGGTCGTGCTTCCTCCTGCAATAATAAGTTTTGAGAGTGGACTAAATGCCTCAGCTTGTTCAAACGCTCATAGCGCTCAATGACTTGCTCAGGAGCATCAGACCAATGAATTGCCAGGGTGATCAAATAAGTCTGTAACAGCAGGTGACCTAACTTTTGAGCCTTGGTTGCCAGATAGACAGAATTGTAGTCATTGGCTTCAATCAACAGAGGAACCCGATCAACTACCTCTAAACCGTAACCTTTCAAACCCGCAATTTTGCGAGGATTGTTGGTAATCAAGCGGATTTGTTTGACCCCTAAATCATTGAGCATTTGGGCTCCCATACCATAGTCCCGCAAGTCCGCAGGAAATCCCAGGCGTTCGTTAGCTTCTACCGTATCGAGTCCCAGATCCTGCAGGGAATAAGCCTTTAACTTATTCACCAGACCAATGCCACGTCCTTCTTGTCGCAAATAAACCACCACTCCCTGACCAGCATTTTCAATCATTTTCAGTGCTGCTTGCAGCTGCATTTGACAGTCACAGCGCAGGGAACCTAAGGCATCTCCCGTTAAGCATTCTGAATGCATCCTGACCATTACTGGCTTATGGGGAAACTGTTGTGGATCTCCTTTAACGATCGCCACATGTTCTGAGTTATCCATAGTATTGCGGTAGCCGTAAATTTCAAAAGCACCAAACTGACTAGGCAATTGAGCGATGGTCTCCCGGTAAACAAAGCGATCGTGCTTCAGGCGATAACTGATGAGATTGGCAATACTGATGATTTTCAGGTTGTATTCTTGAGCATATTCTATGAGTTCTGGCAAACGGGCCATCGAACCATCAGGATTTTGGATCTCACAGATTACCCCCCCCAGATATAAACCTGCGAGTCTAGCCAGGTCAATCGCTGCTTCCGTATGACCGGCTCGTTTCAAGACCCCTCCGGCTTTGGCACGGATGGGAAAAATGTGACCAGGACGTCGTAAATCTCCTGGTTTAGTGGCTGGGTTAATGGCAACCTGAATGGTCTTGGCTCTGTCTTCAGCAGAGATACCAGTAGTCACCCCTAACTGGGGTGAGGCATCGATACTAACGGTAAAAGCCGTTTGGTTGGTGTCAGTATTTTGGCTAACCATCAGAGGCAGATCCAAGGCATCCAAGCGATCGCCTGTGAGGGACAGACAAATGAGACCCCGTGCCTTTACCGCCATGAAATTAATCATGTTGGGGGTAGCAAATTGAGCAGCACAGATTAAGTCCCCTTCATTCTCTCGGTTTTCGTCATCGACCACTACTACAGCACGACCAGCCTTGAAGTCTGCCAAAGCGGCATTGATCGAGTCAAATTCAAAGGAATCAGTTCCAGGCAATTTCACTTTAGAAGTGTGAGTTAGAAGGTGTTACCACTTGATTGTACATTTAGCTATCAGCTGATAGCTCAATCAAAAGCTGACAGCAGAGCAGTTTTGATACTAGAATGCAGCAAATGTTAAAAATTTCAGGTTTGAGCTCTCTGAGGAAAGAAATATTATGGGGGATGTCGGACGCCTATCCGTAGGTATTATTGGAGCTTCAGGTTATGGTGGTATACAACTGGTGCGGCTGTTGATGGAGCACCCTGGAGTTGAAATAGTTTATTTGGGGGGAAATAGCAGCGCTGGTAAAAAGTTTTCTGATCTATATCCTCATCTAGTTAATCTGGTGGAGCTGACGATTGAGCCGATTGATTTAGAGGCAATAGCTAGTCGCTGTCAAATCGTGTTTCTTTCACTGCCCAATGGTTTAGCCTATACCATCGCACCAACATTGCTCTCCAAAGGCTGTAAAGTGATCGATTTGTCTGCTGACTATCGGTTTAAAGATTTAGAGACTTACCAAAATTGGTATGGTGGAGAACGGCAGGACCAAGAAGTGGCAGCGACGGCAATTTATGGTCTACCAGAACTATATCGCGATCGCATTGCTCAAGCTCAGTTAATCGGTTGTCCTGGTTGCTACGTTACCACCAGTTTATTAGCTCTTGCACCATTATTGAGGCAAGGTCTCATCGAACCAGACACGGCTATCATTGATGCTAAATCTGGAACCTCCGGTGGTGGACGTGCAGCTAAAACTAACCTGCTGTTGGCAGAAGCTGACAACTCTGTTACTCCCTATGGAGTGACTCATCACCGCCATACTCCAGAAATCGAGCAAACCTGTCACGATTTAGCTGGTCGTGAAGTTATGGTACAGTTTACTCCCCACCTAATGCCAATGGTGCGGGGTCTACTAGCCACTGTTTATGCTACGCTTCGAGATCCAGGACTAGTCAGGGAAGACTTAATTACCATTTACACTGCCTTTTACCGAGCATCTCCTTTCGTGAAGGTTTTACCGGCTGGTACTTATCCCCAAACTAAATGGGCTTGTGGTACTAATCTTTGTTATATTGGTGTCGAGGTTGATCTTCGTACCAACCGAGTGATTGTCATGTCAGTAACTGACAACTTGATTAAGGGTCAGGCTGGTCAAGCAATCCAATGTTTAAATCTGATGATGGGTTGGGAAGAAACTCTGGGGTTGCCTCGATTGAGTTTTTACCCTTGAAACTCTAACATTTTAGGTTTTAGGTTTTAGGTTAAGAATCAGGAAAAAATCTAAAATCTAAAATCTAAAATCTAAAATCCTAATCTTTTCCTAACCAGGTTGCCAAATCTGACAAACTTTTAAAGTCAAAAATCTCTTCTGTTAGACTTTCCAACTCTTCTAAAGGCAAAGCTTCAACTTGGCTGCTTAAGGTCTCCGGGATTGCTCCGAAACGCTTGTTGAGTTGGCGTTTGATTAAAGCGATCGCTTCTGTTGGTATAGGTTAAAATTCTAAATCAAAAGGTCAAGCCCAGCGGACATACTCAGCGCTGGTCTTCGATCATAATCACCAAATTGTGTGAAATGAGACTAGTTGGAAATATTCTATGTCTCTATAGGATTACAATTGATTTAACACACCCTACCGGTTTAGTCAAGGGAATGGGGAATGGGGAATGGAGAAGGTCGAATGAAGAATAGGGGGATGAATAACGAACTCATTACTCATTACTCATTACTCATTACTCATTACTCATTACTCATTACTCATTACTCATTACTCATTACTCATTACTCATTATGAGCTATTACATTTCTCCCCGCTTTCTGGATAAACTAGCAATCCACATTACCAAAAATTACCTAGAACTCCATAATGTCCGTGTACCTCTGATCCTCGGTATTCATGGACGTAAAGGAGAAGGCAAGTCCTTTCAGTGTGAGTTAGTTTTTGAGCGCATGGGTATTGAGGCGGTGCGGATGTCAGCTGGGGAACTAGAAAGTCCAGATGCTGGTGATCCAGGTCGTTTGATCCGTCTGCGCTATCGGGAAGCAGCGGAGTTGGTGAAGGTGCGGGGTAAAATGTTTGTGCTAATTATCAATGATTTGGATATTGGAGCAGGAAGGATCGATCGCGGTACTCAATATACGGTGAATACTCAGTTGGTAAATGGCACGTTGATGAATATTGCCGATAATCCCACAGATGTGCAACTCCCTGGCAGTTATGACTCCAACCCCCTACAACGTATTCCCATTATCGTTACAGGCAATGACTTTTCTACCCTATATGCACCATTGATTCGGGATGGTAGGATGGAGAAATTCTATTGGGAACCTAACCAGGAAGACCGTATTGGCATTGTCGGTGGTATCTTTGCTGAAGATGGACTATCTCGCACTACTATAGAACAGTTAGTTGATACCTTTCCCCAGCAAGCGATCGACTTTTTTAGTGCTTTGCGATCGCGAATTTATGATGAACAAATTCGTGAGTTTATTCACCATATTGGCATTGACAAAATTTCTTCTCGTGTGGTGAATAGTGTCGAAGGATCACCAAATTTTCCCAAACCGGATTTTACTCTATCTCGCTTAATCGAGTTTGGGGAACTGATGAGGGGTGAACAGGAACGGGTGGAGACTCTGAAACTTGCCAGAGAGTATAATAAGGTATTGGGAGAGACGATTCCAGAACCACCAAGTCAAAAACCTGATGTCGGGGCAAAACATTTGGGCGATAATTCATCAGTGAAACCCAAGGTATACCGTCCCAATTCTTCGCCTGCGGACAGAGGGAAAACACCCTCGAGGAAACTGATAGATCTAGAGACCCAAAAGCAAATCCGTGAGTTTTTAGCCCAAGGTTATCGCCTCAGTATAGAATACGCTAATGAACGTCGAGTCCGAAATAATGCTTGGCAAACTGGTATCACTTTTCCTGGCAATGAAGCGCCAGAAGTAATTATGGCTTTAGATCAATCCCTGGCCGATCATCAGGGAGAGTATGTGCGCCTGATTGGCATTGATCCTAAAGCTAAGCGGCGGGTTCTGGAAAAGATTATTCAACGACCAGTAATGAGTAATGAGTAATGAGTAATGAGTAATAAGTAATGAGTAATGAGTAATGAGTAATAAGTAATGAGTAATGAGTAATGAGTAATGAGTAATAAGTAATGAGTAATGAGTAATGAGTAATGAGTAATGAGTAATAAGTAATAAGTAATGAGTTCGTTATTCATCTCCCAATTCCCAATTCCCAATTCCCAATTCCCAATTCCCAATTCCCAATTCCCAATTCCCAATTCCCAATTCCCAATTCCCAATTCCCAATTCCCAATTCCCAATTCCCAATTCCCAATTCCCAAT
>JAAHGR010000480.1 GCA_010672425.1 Symploca sp. SIO2E6 | reverse complement strand
AGTTTCTGTCAAAACAATTGAACAAATGAAAAATAATAGCGACACCCTACCGATTGGGTTAAATCGGACTAGTTGTAAACGCCGTTCAAATCTTCACAAAGGTTTTCGATGTTCTCACCCTACCGATTGGGTTAAAGTAGGTTGGGTGAAGCGGTAGCGTAACCCAACATTGGAGAAGGTTTCGTTGGGTTTCACTTCGTTACACCCAACCTACATTTTTAGATGTGTTACGCCACTACTCATCAACTTGACTTACCCGGCGTATATTGAGAACATCGCTCATTTTTTTAATTTGGGCAAAACTACGCTCAAGTTGTTGGCGATCACGAATATCAATAGATAAGTCGATGAGAGCCGGTTTTCCTTCTTGGGTTTTGACTTGGGCATGGCAGACATTAATCTTTTGGTCACTCAAACGAGATAGGATATCTTTGAATACCCCTACGCGATCGAGAACTTCAATTTGCAGGGTAACTGGGTAAGTCTGAGGACGTCCGTTATCTGTAGCTGGAGAGTTCCAACTTACTGGTACCAGTCGTTCTCCGGGAACGTTTTCCACATTAGAACACCCTTGTCGGTGAATGGAAATACCCCTTCCTTGGGTGACAACACCAATAATCGCCTCTCCTGGCAATGGGTTACAACAACCTGCTAAACGGTACATTAAACCTTCGACACCAGCAATGGGATTAGTTTTATCAAAAATCGGGGATTGGGGATAGGGAGAAGAAGATGGGACAAATTCTGTGGGAAATAACTCACTCTCTTGAGGTTCATCCTCCAATCCTACCCGCAAAGCTTCTCGCAAGCGGTTAACTAATAAATTGAGGGTGACTTCACCATAACCCAAAGCAGCGAGTAAATCTTCGACATTGTGGTAATTAAACCGTTCTGTTACTGTTTTCATTGGTTCTGATTTCAGCAAGGATTCAAAACCTTTCTTTCCGAGTTCCTTTTCCAAGAGTTCCCGACCACGAGCCACATTTTCTTCGCGGTGAGATCGCTTAAACCATTGCCGGATGCGGTACTGAGCACTGGGGGTTACTACAAAATTCAACCAATCTAAACTGGGACGGCTGTTTTTGTTGGTGATAATTTCGACAATATCCCCATTCTGCAAAGGATTATCCAACACTCGCCACTGTCCATTAACTCGTACTCCAGCACAATGATTTCCGACTTCGGTATGAATGCGATAAGCAAAGTCTACTGGGGTTGCTCCCCGACTCAGATCGATGACATCTCCTTTGGGTGTAAACACATAGACATCCTCATCAAATAAATTATCTTTGACCGTGTCCATGTATTCTTGGGCATCCCTGAAGTCATGTTGCCACTCTACCAACTGCCGTAGCCAAGTGAATTTTTCATCCTCAGCTGTAATTTGGGTATTGTTAGAGCCGCCGGTTTCCTTGTATTTCCAATGAGCCGCAATACCATATTCAGCAATGTGATGCATTTCCAGGGTGCGAATCTGAACCTCAATGGGACGACCGGTTAAACCAATAACTCCTGTATGCAGAGACTGGTAGCGATTGGGTTTGGGTAAACCAATGTAGTCCTTAAACCGACCTGGAATTGGCCGAAAAGTATCGTGAACGACTGCTAAGGCTCGGTAACATTCTTCGTTAGTATCCACAATCAACCGCACTGCTGCAATATCATAGATTTCATCAAACCCTTTATGCTGCCGCTCCATTTTACGATAGATACCATAAAGGTGCTTGGGACGGCCATTGATTTCTAAACAACGAATGCCAGATTTTTCCAGGCGCGATCGCAACATTGCTACTACCTGAGTTAACCGTTCCTCCCTATCTGAACGCCTTTCTGCTACTAGTTCCTGCATTTGACGGTAAGCATCAGTTTCCAGATACTTGAAGGCCAAATCTTCTAGTTCCCACTTGAAGCGACCAATTCCCAGGCGATTGGCCAAAGGAGCAAAGATTTCTCTGGTTTCTAGGGCAATTTGCTGCTGTTTTTTCGGCTTCAGATATTCCAACGTTCGCATATTGTGCAGCCGGTCCGCCAGCTTGACCACAATTACCCGGATATCAGCTGCCATGGCGAGGAACATGCGGCGGAAGTTCTCCGCTTGGCGCTCAGTTTTACTGGAGAAGTTGAATTTAGAAAGTTTAGTAACGCCTTCTACTAAATGCCGCACTTCGGTTCCGAAGTGAGACTCGATCTCTTCTGCTGAAACGTCTGTATCCTCCACCACATCGTGCAGCAGTCCTGCTGCAATCATAGTACTGCTGCCACCCAAATCCCTGAGCAAGCCAGCAACAGCAACTGGGTGAGCAATGTAAGGGTCTCCTGATTTGCGATACTGTCCTTGATGAAGTTGGTAGGCAAATTCAAAAGCGTGAGAAATTAGGGCAATATCCGAGGATATTGCTTGTTCAGAACCTGCGGACAATTCCGTTAAATGTTCCTTAAGCCAGTCAGGAACATCTAAATCAAAGGTGGTAGGAGCAAGATGGGAGGTTGTAGCTATGGCGTTCATTATTCTTCCTTGAATAAAAAATAGATAGGCAGTTTAGCAGAAAATCTATGAGAATTAGTAGTGTTACAGACCTAGGTTGCATCTGATTAGTACTCCAACCGAGTAAAATTATTCAGTGTGGAAGTAAAAAGGGATGCTCAAGGTTGCTTACTATCGACGAGCAAGCATCAAATACCTGTTAAAAGCCAAAAAACAACAGTAGGGGCGAATGGTTATTCACCTCTACACTAAAGAGGAATTAAAAGTATACCCCCAAAGACAGACTTTCTTCGGAGTATCATTCATTCCCAAGTCAGAAAAAGCAAGCTTTAAGATTGAATCTTTAGCACTAGCTTTTCAGTAATCTAGTTGCCTTTGGGAAAAAGACAAAATTCTTTACATTTATTCTAAACTTAAAGGGAGTACTCTATGTTACTACCATCCCGTTACCAAAGCTATCAGGCATGGCAACAAGCCCTGGAGCAAATGGCTATAACTATTACAGCTAAAGATTTAGAGCTGGCAATACTCCAGGAGAATTTCCAGGAGGTACAAAGACTTTTTCGCAGCCAAATTCTTACTCTGAGTGCAGATGACATTGCTCCCGATTCTGCATCCCGTTGGCAGTCCTTGCAGACAGAAATCTACAAGCAGATGCGACTGTTGGCAACGGATCTGATGCTGTTTCAGGCGTCCCGGAGTTCTACCACCAGGTTTTCTCGGCAAACAGGACTGAAAAATCGCCTCAATACTCTGATTCAATATTGCCAGGAGTTAGGGACTCTTGAAAAATACGAGGTAGGAGGCAAGAGGCAGGAGGCAGAAGGCAGGAGGCAGGAGGCAGAAGGCAGGAGGCAGTCCCTATGAAAAAAATTTTTCACCACCATGCATGAAAATCCCTTTCTCCGTGTCCCCGCGTCTCCGCGTCCCCGCGTCTCTTTCAAGTCAGAAGGTAGGAGGTAGAGTATTGTAGAACACTGCATCCCAATTCCCAATTCCCAATTCCCAATTCCCAATTCTCAATTCTCAATTCTCAATTCTTCCTTGGTGTTCACATTTGAAGCCTGATTGACGCCAAGCTTCCAGATCCACAGCTGCTAGCGGCTTTACCTGAGAACATTGAGGCTGAATCCCTTGGCTGAGCACTGCCCAAATCAAGCTGCGAGTAACATCTAACCCTGTCTTCACTAAGGATTCCTGATTTCCAGGAATACCCTGTTCCTCTACCGTATCTACCTCTACCCAAATTCCCTGAGCGCCTAAAAGAATCTGGGCCATCCACTTGGCTCGTGGCAGATGAGTCGGGGAGGTGATTAACTTAACTTTACTAACACCCCATCGACGGAGAATGGGAATATTAAAGTAAAAGTTACCAAAGGTAGAGTCAGCACAATGTTCTAACCATACATGATCTAGAGGAGCTCCTGCCCTCTGAAAAATCAACAAGATGCAGGGGTCTTGGGAACCTTGGGAAATCAAAACCTTGGTTGCCGGGTACTGTTTAACCAACTCAGCAACATAAATCTCTCGACGAATACTGCCTCCCAAGACCAAGAAAGCATCTACTGAACCTGATGACGCTGCCTGAAGTTTTAAGGTATTATGCAGTAGGCAGCCACAAAACAGGAGGGTTATGCCCAGTAACCCTAAACCCAGCAGATGTCTTCGCCGAATGATCCTCATCCAGAAAAGAGACGCGGGGACGCGGGGACGCGGAGACGCGGAGAGATTGATTTTCATGCACGGTGGTGAAATTTTTTTCATGGGGAATGGGGAATGGGGAATGGGGAATGGGGAATTGGGAATTGGGAATTGGGAATTGGGTATTGGGAATTGGGTATTGGGTATTGGGTATTGGGTATTGGGTATTGGGTATTGGGAATTGGGTATTGGGAATGAAGAGAAGTTTTCTGCCTCCTGCCTTCTGTCTCCTGCCTCCTGCCTTCTGCCTTCTGCCTTCTGCCTTCTGCCTTTTTGTACTACAATATTGTATAAACGCATATTAGTGGGACACAGATTAAACTGGCACAAAACTTCCTCATCTCGGCTGGTTACTGTAGGTATAGTAACGATAGAACCTTTTTTAGCTGGTCAACAATACCATAACCTTAAAGGCTAAGCTGAGTGTAGGCTCGAACTGCTGGGTATTCAATTAACCTCTGTAGCTGACAACTGACTATCACTGTTCAGTGATCTCATGCCAACCCTGCTTTATCTACTCTCCATGAATCAATACAAAAAATACTTCCCTTGGCTCAAAAGCTTCCTTTTCAACGGAGCAATCGCGACAACGGCATCTTTGTCTGTAGTAGCAGCAATTAGTGGAAATTCGGTCTTTGCAGCTCTCCAAAATAGTCCGAAAAACGTTGTTGATGAAGCTTGGCAAATTGTCAATCGGGAGTACGTAGATCGAAACTTCAACCAGGTTGATTGGCTAGCAACCAGGCAAGAACTGCTCAGTCGCAACTACACTTCCAACGAGCAAGCCTACGAAGCTATTCGCGAAGCTTTAGAGCCTCTGGGAGACCCCTACACTCGTTTTTTAGACCCAGAAAATTTCCAAGTTCTTACCAATCAAACTGCTGGTGAACTTTCTGGTGTTGGTATTCGCCTAGAAGTTAACGAAGAAACTAAGAATCTGAGTATTGTCGAACCATTAGATAATTCTCCTGCTTCTAAAGCCGGTTTGCAATCAGGGGACGTTATTGAAGAAATTGATGGTAAATCTACTCAAGGAATGGAGCTTAAAGAAGCATCATCTTTGATCCGGGGTGAAGTGGGAACATCAATCATTCTGAAAATTTCCCGGCAAGGCGCAACTCCTTTTGACGTTACCCTGACCCGCGCTCAGATTGAATTGCCATCTGTCCGTTACAGCCTCAAGCAGGAAGATCAAATGCAGGTAGGCTATATCAGCTTGGATGAATTTAGTTCCCATGCAGCTGAACAAATGCGGCGAGCCATTAGAGACCTCAATCAAGAGGATGTAGATGCCTATGTCTTAGATCTACGAAATAATCCGGGAGGGTTGCTGCATGCTAGTATTGATATTGCTCGGATGTGGCTCGAACAAGGCTCAATTGTCAGTACTGTAGATCGGATTGGTGGTAAACAGGAATTTTCCGCTAACCAAACTTCTCTAACCAATTTGCCCTTAGTCGTTCTAGTCAATGAGGACTCAGCCAGTGCCAGTGAAATTCTAACTGGTGCTCTTAAGGACAATCAACGGGCAACGGTAATTGGCACTCAAACTTTTGGCAAAGCAGCCGTTCAATCTGTCCATCCTTTATCCGATGGTTCCGGTTTAGCAGTGACTGTTTCTCGTTACTACCCACCTAGCGGCATAGATATTACTAAAAGGGGGATTACTCCTGATATTAAACTAGGTTTGACCCAATCCCAAAAGCGGCTTTTACAGAATAAACCGGAGTTGATTGCTACCAAAAATGACCCTCAATACCAACGAGCACTGGAGATTCTGGAGGGTGAGGTAGCACCTAAGCTGATTCTGGAGCCAACAGTTGAGCCGATTGGTGTTCGTTGATAGAGTGGGGAGATTTTAGATTTTAGATTTTAGATTTTAGATTAAAGAATGAAAACGGTCACAAGCCTCTAAATTTATTTAGGGAATAAATCTAAAATCTTCAATCTTCAATCTTCAATTGCTTGACTTGATGGTTGTGGTGGGTTTCTTGAGGGCGCAGGCAGTATGGGCGCAGGCAGTATGGGCGCAGGCAGTATGGGCGCAGGCAGTATGGGCGCAGGCAGTATGGGCGCAGGCAGTATGGGCGCAGGCAGTATGGGCGCAGGCAGTATGGGCGCA
>JAAHGR010000048.1:1658-23556 GCA_010672425.1 Symploca sp. SIO2E6 | reverse complement strand
AAGAAGCACATTAGTGTCAAGGACAATTTGATAGGGTGGCATCTCTAAGCTGTTATGCATTTAAATGGTGAATTAGTACTGACGCACCGGACGCACCGGACGCACCAGACGCGGAGATTGAGACTAAGTGGTTTAAATGCGTCTTAGCTTATCACAATAACGGGGACGTGTGATCGCTGTTCCCAGCGTCTCAGACACTGATTACTTAAACTCGATCCCCTGTTGCTGCAACAGCGCCCTCAGGCGATCGTTTTCAGCTTCTAGACTCTGGGCACGTTGGCTTTCCTGTTCAGCACGCTGGCTTTCCTGTTCAGCACGTTGGCTTTCTTTCTCTCGTTCCACTCGTTCAGCTTCTTCGGGTAGTAAGACTAAATTACCCTCGGTGTCGTAAAATCGCAGCCACACCCCCGATTGAGCTTGGACTTCTCCTTCCCAGGTACCTAGCCAGAGTCCCAAGGTTTCGCACCACAGCCAGCCGCGATCGCTAGGTTCTAGGGGCTGGTATGTTAAACTTGAGTCTAAGCTCCAGCCTTGTAGGGAACTCCGATCGTAGGGATCGTACACCAAGTAATCCTTAGTTCTAAACGTGCCTTCGTAGAGGCTCTTCTTGGTAGTGATGTCTACCTGTGCCGTACTCTCCGACATCAGTTCAATGATCACATCGGGATAACGCCCCCCCTCTTCCCAAGTTGCCCAATACTTGCGCTCTCGTTGGTTTTCCCCTTCTACATCCAATACCAGAAAGAAGTCTGGTCCTCTGAAGTCTTGGTTTTTAACTTGAGCTTGGCTGTAGTAGAGAAACATATTCCCACCACAGTAGAAATCTCGATTCTGTTGGGATAAATAGCACTCACAAGCGCGAATCAGCACGTTCATGGTAACGCGATGTTTGGGGGTTTCCAATGGTTCTCCGTCATCGTAGGGTAAGTTAGTTGGAGGTGTCGGAAACTCGATGTCCATCACCTTGGTATCACTGTCGGTTCTTGATTGTGTACTAACCACGTTTAACCTCCATAAGTAATCGGCTTTGAGACCTCAGCCATCAGCCCTCAGCTAATATGATATCCGCCAAGTCAATTAAAAAGTCATCATCTGGGTCATGATATCAATTCCAGCTACATTGGTATAATATTCATTATGGTAGGGGCGCAATGCTTGCGCCCGCCGGTGTCTATGTTTTCTAACCAAAAAGCCAAATTATTAATTATTCCGATACAACCGGAATTGATATGAGCTATAGGTCGCCAGAGGTAAAATATACTTCTCTGGTTAGCAATAGTGCAGATAGATGAAATTATAGCGTTGATATCTTCTAGATTTAGCCCAAATTGTTTCCTTTCTCTTTTAAGAACTTCTTCGTATTCAAAAATTAGAGCTGTTGATATATTCAGTTGCCAGCGTGAGTCATTTAGGAGAGTTAACAGTTTGTAAGATGCACCTCGATTCGAGCGCAAAGCAGCAAGAAGCACATTAGTGTCAAGTACAATCTGATAGGGTTGCATCTCTGTCACTGTATGTAAATATCAAGGATTAGCCTTATGGCATTACCCAACAACTTATTGACTTAACCAATCTTTAATCAGATCAACAAGATTAGTACCACCTAACCACAAAGCGATTAGAATCGAGATCGAAAGAATTGCTCCGATTAGACAGATGATTAAACCTCCTAGGCTAATTGCTCCATCATCTTCAACTAAGCCAAAGCCAGTAACGAAAATCCCGATCGCTGGTAGGGTATTGGTTCCTGGAATCGGAATCATCATCGAAATCGACATCAGCGCGATCGCAACACCAATAACCACTCTACCAGGTAAGCTGATGCAGATATAGCTTAAACGAGGACGTGCGATCGCTTCGATCTTTTTTAACCAGGGAATTCCTGCTTTAACAAAACCCCGTACCGTTTCTAACTTGATGGCATGATTCTTCATCCCTTGTGGTAGCCAGGGACGTTTAGCACCAGCGATTAGCTGAATTGCCAGGAGGAACATGACAATACCAAAGGGAATCGAGTAACCAGGAGCAGGAATTGGTAAAGCTGAGGGAAGAGCCAGGATCACGAACAAAAAACCGAAGATTCGTTCCCCTGCTAGGGAGAGGATATCTATCAACTTTACTTGAGGCTGTCGGTCTTCTTCAAAGAAATAGCGTTCTAATTCCGTAGAAAGTCTAGCCATTTATTGTTCAATATAAGATTTTAGATTTTAGATTTTAGATTTTAGATTTTAGATTTTAGATTTTAGATTTTAGTGCAGGTATTTTACCCGCTTTATGTCCGGCATTTTGACCGCTGGCAGTCATAACCCAAGTTGCTAGTTATAATCGCTTAATCTTGTGAGATCCCCCTAAATCCCCCTTAATAAGGGGGACTTTGAATCCAGTCCTTAATAAGGGGGACTTTGAATCCGGTCTTCCCCTTATTCAGGGAATCCTGTCCCCCCCTTATTAAGGGGGGTTAGGGGGGATCGAAGCTGATACTTGTAACTAGCAACTTACGTTATTAGCTAACCTTGCTCTAGGTTCCAGAAGTCCAGGAGTTCATGTACTCGACTTGCTCTGATGTTAGGGTATCAATGATAATACCCATTGCTTGCAATTTCAGTCGGGCAATTTCTTTGTCTACCTCAACAGGAATGGAGTGCAAACCAGGTTTCAGGCTACCTTTGTTTTTCACCAAGTATTCACAAGCCAAAGCTTGGTTAGCAAAGCTCATATCCATTACTGCACTGGGATGTCCTTCTGCTGCTGCTAAGTTAACTAGGCGTCCTTCTCCTAGTACGACAACAGATTTACCATTCTTGAGGCAATATTGCTGAGTGAAGGGACGAACATCTCGCACTTCCGATGACATCTCACCTAAGGACTTGAGATCAATTTCAATGTCGAAGTGTCCGGAGTTGGCAACCATGGCTCCGTCTTTCATTACCTCGAAATGCTCAGGACGGATAACGTGCTTGTTACCGGTAACGGTGATGAACAAGTCTGCTTGGGGTGCTGCTTCTTCCATCGGCATGACCCGGAAGCCGTCCATAATTGCTTCAATTGCTTTGGTGGGGTCAATTTCGGTAACAATAACATTGGCTCCCAGTCCGCGTCCTCGCATGGCAACTCCTTTGCCGCACCAGCCGTAACCAGCAACTACTAAGGTTTTACCAGCAAGCAAGACGTTGGTAGCACGAATAACACCATCAAGGGTGGATTGACCTGTACCGTAGCGGTTATCAAAGAAATGCTTAGTGTCAGCATCATTGACATTCATTGCGGGGAAACTTAGCACCCCGTCATTGAACATGGCCAGCAAACGGACAATACCGGTGGTAGTTTCTTCCGTTGTGCCGATGATCTCACTAATCTGACTCTGTCTGTCTTGTACCAAAGTAGCAGTAACATCGCTGCCGTCATCGATAATGATATTGGGACGATGGTCAAGAGCAATTTCAACGTGGCGGTTATAAGTAGCAGCGTCTTCCCCTTTGATGGCAAAAACAGGAATTTCGTAATCTGCGACCAAGCTAGCAGCTACATCATCTTGAGTGGAGAGAGGATTGCTAGCAATCAATATGGCATCAGCACCACCATTTTTCAGAGCGATCGCTAAATGAGCTGTTTCTGTGGTCACATGACAACAAGCCACCAAACGAATACCGTCAAAGGGCTTTTCTTGAGCGAAACGTTCTTTGATTTGCCGTAGTACAGGCATTTCCCGTCCAGCCCATTCAATCCGCTGCTTACCCATGGGAGCAAGGGACAAGTCTTTGACTTCGTGCTTTAGTTTAGTAAGAGTTGCAATCATTTACTTAGCTTGTTAACAAAAGTGCATGTTCTGGCCTTCCCTAGGTTACTCCATCTTGTGGAAACTGTGTGTAAATTGTTCGGAAAGAATCAACATAGGGGTAATTGTATAGTTCACTCTCATGTCCCTCTATCCGTTGTCTTAGCAGGTAACAAGCGTAATAACTGATATCTAAAAAATACCCCGACAAGACCTATCTTGGCAGAGTCTTGCGGGGATTGGATTTTTTATGGTACTACTTTTGGCTGAAGGATTTACTGATTGTTACCACCTCTACCTAATCCTCATGCCAGAGGACTTCTACATGTGAACCAGCATCACTCCGAAGTAAAGTAATGCTGGTCGGACCATCAGGACATTCAAAAACCTGGGAACCGCTAGGACTGAGAGTGGTAATTAAGACTTCGCAGTTTCGTGACATTCGTAATATTTGGAACTGATCTGCTTCATTAAATAAGTGTACATGCACATTACCAACAATGCCTTCGACGCTAGGGTCGCTGTCCAACAAAGTTACGATGAATGCATTCGGCTCCATAGGTGCCGGGACGGCTAATGATGCAGGAGTCATGAATAAAGTTATGGTAAAGCTGAACGCGATTACGCTTGCCAACAGTTTCTTAATCGTTGAGAACAGTTTTGTAGTCATTGCTTTTCTTTAATTTATGTTCAATGAGGGTCTTAGATTTAACCCTTTTGCCGATTCTACACTAGTGTGGCACAGCTAAAAATGTAGGTTGGGTGTAACGTTCGCGTAGCGTCGGTCGAAGGAGAAGTGAAACCCAACAGGGTATTACTGGCGTTGGGTCTCATACCTCTACCCAACCTACTTATGCCACTAAAAATAGGGAAGAAACAATTCTCTTCCCAATTCCCAATTCCCAATTCCCAATTCCCAATTCCCAATTCCCAATTCCCTTCTTACTAAAGCTTAGGCAAAACGCGATCGCAAACAAAGAGGGTTCCGGAAGCTACACACAGGGGAATAATCAACAAATTCAGTATTGGCACACTCATTAACCCCAAACAAACCAAACTAAAGCTAGCACTAGCAGGTAAGGCACCCCAGACAATCTTTAACTTAGTCCGAAATCTCAGGCGTCGGCGTTCCAAGGGACCATCGAAAAAATCGAGACAAGTAATCGTTGCGGTAATGGTAATACCACCAACTGTGGCTACAAATGTTCCGATTCCAGGAAACCAATGTAGTAGCAACAACGGCACTCCAACTCCCAGCAGCAGCAACAGTTTTTTCACTTCAAATAGGATTGCTCGCCCTATATCCCGAAAAAATCCGACCTCAACTATCTTGACCTTACCAGTGCGTAACTTTTCTAGCTTTTCCGAGAGTTGACCATACCAAGGAGCACCTAACAAAGTCCCAAATTGCAACAGCAAAAAGCCAATTACTAACAGTAATCCGACAAGCAACAGGAAGCGCAGTAACCAGCCTAAACCGATAATCAAGAATTCCAAGTAGTTCAACCAAGCTGGCAAGTCAGCGATGAGTCTATCGAACCAATTATTGAGATGGACTGTTAGCACCTCAACTCCTTGCCAACCAGGTAATAGTAACCCTGCATATAGGGCAATGCCAACCATCAAATTTACCAGAATGGGCATCACCAGATAACCCCATAAACGGGGTGTGCGTCGGAAAACTACCAACGCACGCAAGGGGTAAGTTGCCCCTGTCAAGATCCCACACCTGCTAATTGCTCTGGCCATGATGAAGTTCTCTGCTATTGTTAAACATCGAGATAATGATCTTAAGATCATGGCAACTGCCAAGTTTCAGTAGATTACCAAGTAAGGACAGGCAAGATGCCTATCCTACAACAAGATTCCCTCCTCAGAGGGGTGCGGAATGTGAGATATTGTTACCAAGAGAGGAAAAACCTCATTCCTAGAGGGTCGGTTGCACCAACCGACCCTCTAGGAATACTCTCTCCGGCTCTCTAGTTCACTGGATAAAAATGGATATTGCAGATGAACGAAACATTCATTAGCTACAGTCACCGAGATAGCAAATTCGTTCGCCGCATCGTGAATGCTCTCAACGATGCAGGAATCAACACTTGGTTTGAAATGGAGGATATCAGACCGACAACGCAGTGGAAGCAGGAGATACTATTAGGCGTTCAAACCTGCCACAACTTTGTTTTCATTATTAGTCCTGATTCCATCGCCTCGTCCTACTGTGAGATGGAGCTAAACTATGCTCTGCTGCACAACAAACGGCTAATTCCCGTATTGTACAAACACGCTGAAGGCATCCCCTCTGCTTTACAGGAGCCTAGCTGGATATTTTTCCATAACTTTAGCCAAGGGATGGAAGATTTGCTATTAGTTATTGAGAGTCCATTTGGTATTAGTCTTGGTAGTCGCTTAGACTCCAGCCTGGTAATTGAAACCCAAGGTGCTTATAGACGGTCTTTCTTTCTCTATAGGAATCATTATGTAGTAGGACGCAACCCCAAAGGGAAGATTGGAAATACCGGTATTATTCTGATTAATGATAAATATGTCTCCCGTTCCCATCTGGAGTTGAAACTAGATAGAGGACAGTGGAATGCGGTAGATTGTTATTCTAGGAACGGTTGTTCCATCAATGGCAGTAGATTACAAGAGGGACAACGCAGGTCATTGCGGCATGGCGATAGTATTATGCTTAGCCAAATAACAAAGTTGATTTATGAGGAAATTCCTTCTGACAACTAGAATTGGGAATTGGGTATTGGGTATTGGGAATTGGGTATTGGGAATTGGGTATTGGGTATTGGGAATTGGGTATTGGGTATTGGGAATTGGGTATTGGGTATTGGGTATTGGGTATTGGGTATTGGGTATTGGGATAAAATTCCGTCAACTTGTAGGGGCGGGTTCACCTACAATTTGGATAATCAACGATAACTTAGCTAAACCCGCCCCGGCGTCTGCTACCAACCACCATTCGTGCAACCGGGGCGGGTTTAAATGATTGATTGGTTAATGCCCTTCACACTAAGAAGATTAAAGATTTATTCCATAAATAAATTTAGGAGCTTGTGACCGTTTGAATTCTAAAATCTAAAATCTAAAATCTAAAATCTAAAATCTAAAATCTAAAATCTAAAATCTAAAATCTAAAATCTAAAATCTAAAATCTAAAATCTAAAATCTAAAATCTAAAATCTAAAATCTAAAATCTCTCTGGTCAATCAAAATTCCAAATCCTTCTGCTCCTTCCATTCATTGTAAAGCTGGTGAATCTTGTTGCCATGTCCTGCGCCTCTTAGAAATCCCTTCATTTGTTGCTTTTGAATATCATTAAAACCGAAGGCTCCCATAATTTGCTGGAATTCTTCCCAATTTTGGGCTAAGGGTAACAAAGACAGGGCATTTTGAATATCTTCATCTGTTGCTTCATAGTAGGAGTCTATCCTGGCAGGTTCCCACTGCTCAATATCGAGGCGCTCAATTTTGTCACAGCCGAATTGCCTTCTGAACCAGTCGGGAGCACGATGGACTGGATCTAGTGCTTCCAGATAGCGAGTACCTTTTTCTTCCTTGAGCAAGCGATATTGGGGATTGGTCATTGGTTATTTGTCATTTGTCATTTGTCATTTCCCTTTCTTTGGTGAGCGATCGCTTTATCTATAATGACATCACTGGTACATTATTCTTCGACTCCGATGGTACAGGAAACCTTTGTTGTCTAGGGTAGGGGAGAAGTCCGACTTCTTGAAGAAGTCGGACTTCTGGAAGATGTGCGATCGCTTCCAAGATCAGAGTTTTGAGGGCGCACGTCGGTGCGCCCCTACAACCAATCAAACATCCATTTTGATGCCTTCAATGTTCCAAACTACTCGCCGACGGCTTGCTCTTTGGTATACCACAGTAACAGCAGTACTGCTACTGTTGTTTGCTACTGGTGTTTATTTATATGTCCGTAGCACCTTGATTGAGAGGGTTGATGATACCCTCAAACATGTTGTGGAAGTAGTAGAGCGGTCTTTGGTAATTCAACCAACAGATGCCTCTGCTATCCCTTACCGAGTTAATGTTGAAGCCAGTTTTCGCGACAATGCTGATACTGTAGAAGATGACCACATTGATTTGGAATGGTTTGATGCTAACGGTGAGTTACTCTGGTCAACCTTATCTGAACCTCTGGATATTCCTTTACATCCTCATCACACTGGAGAAACTGTCCAGTTAGCAGTTAATCAATTTTTGCGACAGGTAACCGAAAAAGTGCAATGGGAACGTCAGGTTTTAGGTTATCTACGGGTGAGTCATCCTTGGTTTGAGGTTACTAAACCAATCCGCCAGCTAATTTTTGAGTTGAGTCTAGGTATCCTCGTCATGGTACTGTCTACCGGTGCTATTGGTTGGTTCCTCTCTGGACTAGCAATGAAGCCAGTACGGGAGTCCTACCAACACCTCAAACAGTTTACTGCTGATGCTTCCCACGAATTGAGAAATCCCATTGCCATGATTCAAACTAATGTGCAGGTTGCTCTTACTGATCCGGATTTAGAATCACCGCTGCAACGCCAACAGCTGAAAGTAGTAGAGCGGTTAACTCAAAGGCTGGGAAAGCTAGTCAATGACTTGCTATTTTTGGCTCGTGCTGACAGCGGGATGCTGCAACTAGAGTGGCAAACAGTACCCCTTGATGCTTTACTTATGGAGGTAATCGAAGAGCAACAGCTGGTAGCTGCACAAAAAGGTATTGCCCTATCCCTGCATCTGGTGACAACTCCAACTGAGGATAGTGCTAATGTTCCTGTTTTATCAGAGGATGCCTTCACACTCCAGGGAGACTGGAATCAACTGGCACGTTTGTTTACTAACTTGGTGAGTAACGCCGTGCAATACGCACCAGCCTCTACCGACGAGCTGAGTGAGCCTTTTGTACAGGTAGAATTGCGGCAGTTGGAAAGTCCTAGTACAAGAAGGCAGGAGGCAGAAGGCAGAAGGCAGGAGGCAGAAGGCAGGAGGCAGGAGGCAGGAGGCAGGAGGCAAGAGGCAGGAGGCAGTCCCGATGAAAAAATTTCACTACCAGAGGATGAAAGTAGACTCTTCCCAATTCCCAATTCCCAATTCCCAATTCCCAATTCCCAATTCCCAATTCCCCACTTACAAGTCAAAAGGCAGAAGGTTAACCACCGGCAATCTCTACTAGAAGTGCAAGTGCGGGATAACGGCATCGGCATTGCGGAATCAGCACTAGCTGACATATTTGAGCGCTTCTATCGGGTAGATCCTGCTAGAACCCATAATTTAAAAGCAGGTTCGGGATTGGGATTAGCCATCGCTAAAGCAATTGTGGAGAATCACCATGGTCAGATAGAGATTGACAGTGTCCTTGATCAAGGTACAACAGTGAGAGTTACCTTGCCTACTTGTGGTGGGAACAGGAAACACTCAAAATTGAGTAAAGTTTTTCGACTTCTTTAGTGTTCTGGACAAAGGGAATGTGAAAATGAAGGCATTGCCCAGTAAATAGAAGAAAAACTGAGGATGTCGCAAACTGTTGCCGAAGTCATGACGAGGGACCCCATTATGGTGGAACCCCAGACACCAATCAAGGAAGCAATCAAACTTATTGCCGAACACCGCATCAGTGGTTTACCAGTAGTTGATGAAACAGGTAACTTGGTAGGTGTTATTTCAGAAACCGACTTGCTGTGGCAGGAGACAGGAGTAGAGCCACCAGTCTACATCATGTTTCTCGATAGCGTTATTTACCTAGAAAATCCCGCTCGTTATGATAAAGAACTCCACAAGGCTTTAGGACAAACGGTTGGAGAGGTAATGAGTAATGAGCCTAGCACTGTCAAACCAGATCAACCCTTACGACAAGCTGCCAGGTTGATGCAAGAAAAATCGATCCGCCGTCTACCAGTAATAGATGATTCTGGCAAGGTAATTGGCATTCTCACCCCTGGAGATATTGTACGAGCCATGGCAGCCAAGTTTGATGAGCAATGAAGAAGATGGGGGGATGGGGAGATGGGGAGATGGGGGGATGGGGAGATGGGGAGATGGGGAGATGGGGGGATGGGGAGACAAGGGAGACAAGGAAGACAAAGAGAACCATTCTCCATTCTCCATTCCCAAATAACAAACAACAAACAACAAACAACCAATAACAAACAACAAACAACCAATAACAAATGACAATTAATAGTGAGTCTGTCCAACAACTACTGAGTTCTGAAGATTATGGCCAACGCCTCAGTGGCCTTAACCAACTACGCCAGCTAGAGCCAGCAGTGGCATTTGAGTTAGTCCAGCCACTGATTAATGATCAAAATACTCGTGTCCGCTATGCAGCAGTAAGCCTAATGGATGTGCTGGGTACTCAAGATAAGCATGTGTCTCTTAAGATTCTACGCGATCGCTTGAGTGATTCAGAACCTGATGTCCAAGCAGCAGCAGCAGATGCTTTGGGAGCCCTAAAACTCACGGAAGCTTATGATGATCTGCTGCAGCTTTATCAAGATACTCCTGAGTGGCTAGTTAAGGTCAGTATTATTGCCACTTTAGGTGAACTAGGGGAACCACGCTCTTTTCAACTTCTGCTCTCAGCACTTAGTTCTGATAACAGCTTGATACAAACTATGGCGATTAGTGCTTTGGGAGAACTAGGTAATACGAGTGCTGTACCTCTGTTGATTCCCTATGCTACCCATCCAGATTGGCAAGTGCGCTACCGAGTAGCGCAGGCTCTCGCCAGACTCGGAGGAGCAGAGGCTCACTCAACTTTAGAAACTCTAGCCAATGATCCTATTGCCCAAGTTGCCCAAGAAGCTCAGGTAGGCTTGAATTAGGCTATTTGTCTTCACACCTCAGACGCGCTGAACGCACCAGACGAGGAGAATTGAAATTCTAACCTTAATTTCGCTCACCCCTCTTAAAAGAAGAGCCCCCCCTCGATAAGGGGGGACAAGGAGGGGCTCTTCAGGGGATAAGGGGGAGTCTTCATTATAACCCTAATTTTTCGGAGATGTCCATCTTTAACCGAAGGAAATTTTCAAGAGCCTCATATTTTCGCCAACAATCCCACCAAAACGCAAGGGAGACAAGGGAGATGGGAAAAAAAAGTAAGCGATTACCGAGCAGTATTGGATCGTGGGGTGTAAAACGATAGCCTATAGCACATAATTCTCCCTAGAGAGCCAGTTAGTTAATTTAACTTAATGCTTATAACGTCATGTATATGTAAGCGAATATAGAAAAACCCGAACCACGAACGACAAATGACAAATGACAAACAACAAACAACGAACCTACTTTCTAAATTTCTGACAGCGCTCCAAATATAACAAGGCTGCTTTATCCACTGAATTCTTCCTTAAGACCCTTTCAAACATTTTAGAACCCTCAGTAAATTTGCGATCATAGTAAAAACTAATGCCTAGCTCAAAATCAATCCTGGTTTTTAGCTTCAGTTCAATAATATCTGGAGCTTCACCCCCAAATGCTTCAAATACTGATATAGCATCCTTCCTGCCTTTGACTGGAACCTTGCCTAAAAATCGATACCTATATTGAGTGGGATCTTCTAGCTCGATTAAAATCTTCTCACTAAAGATTACTGTAGAGCCAAAAATTTTGGTCAACCCTTCTAAGCGAGAAGCAACATTCACCGCATCAGAAATCACCGTTTCTTCCATGCGTTGCTCTTCCCCTACAGTTCCTAGCATCAAACTACCGACATGGATGCCAATCCCAATGGCAATAGGAACCTCACCATTGGCTAGGCGATCGCAATTATAGCGCAGCACCTGTTTTTGCATGGCAATAGCTGCTCGCAGGGAATCTTCTGCCTGGTTTGGAAAAACTGCCATTACGGCATCCCCAATGTACTTATCAATAAATCCGTTGTGGTTCCTAATTGCCGGTACAACCATTTTCAAATAGGAATTGATGAAAGCAAAGTTTTCTTCTGGTGACATCTGCTCAGAGAGAGTGGTAAAGGAGCGAATATCAGAGAAAAGAATCGCCATCTCCTTCTTCACATGATCTCCTAGCTTGACATCCAGGATGCTCTCATGTCCCAAAAGCTGAATAAATTCGTTAGGTACAAAACGACCATAGGCTGTATTAACTTTAGCTAGTTGAATATGAGTTTTAACGCGAGCAACCAATTCACTGCGGTTAATTGGTTTCACTAGATAATCATTGGCACCATAGCTTAACCCTTCTACTAAGTCTGATGGTTGGTCTTTAGCAGTTAACATAATAATTGGTAGTTGATTAGCTGAAAAAGATTCGCGAATTTTTTGGCATACCTCATAGCCATTCATCCGAGGCATCATAATATCCAGAATAATCAAATCTGGCTCCAAGCCTTGTTCCATCTGCTCTAAGGTTTGTATACCAGTTGTTGCCTGCACTACTTCATAATTTTGGAGGGTAAGCAGCTTAGTGAGTACCTGTAGGCTAATCTTATCGTCATCTACTACTAGAATGGTAAATTTACCTGTAGAAGCTGTTGATGCTCCAACAGTGGTGGCGATTTTAGTCTGTGCTAGGTGTGGTAATGATGCCAAGTTTGCTTGGGGTACATTTTGAGCGATTGGTAAGGTAAAAGCAAACTGGGAATCTTTCTCCACTGTTGATGAAAATTGCAGTTGATCACCTTGCAGTTCCGCTAATTTTTTGGTAATCGGCACATCTAAGTCAGTGCTAATGAATTCCTTGGCTATCAAATCATCAGCCTGTTTTCTGATTACTGTTACCATTGAGTTAAATGCTTCAACCAGAAACCCTAGTCTGCCTTGGCGTTGAATTTCGATAAAGGTATTGAATTCACCAGCTTGAACTTTTTCGACAGCTTCTTGTAATTTAGCCAGAGGATATCCTAACCAACGGGATAGTAACCAGGCTACCAAGAATGATACCAGCAAACTAGCACTAGTAATACTTAAGCCTAAGTAGCGCAATTGCCAAAGCTGATGGGCATTGTTTGTGAAATCATAACCAAGGTGTAAGACAACAAGATAAAACAAGTAAACACTGGTACTGCTGATCAACCAAAAGGCAAAAGCAACAATTATAACTAACTTGGTACCTAAATATGGCTCCATAACTTAAAGTTTGTTTGAAATTAAAATTCTCTGGTAGTGGTTATCCCAAATTCAGAAGTTGCCAAATAGCTAATGAACAAGAGGAGAATTGGTTCTAAGATAAACTAAAAACCTATTTGTGACACCATCTTCTCCAAAAACTGGAATAATCTCAAAAATCTGCAATAGCTCTTAAAAACAGTATTTTGAGTAAAATAACTAAGTAGCCTTGGGAGTCTGAGGCTTAGTCAAGAGGGCGCTAATTTTTATGGGCGATTGCCTGTAGCGCATCGGTTGAGAACGGAGCAATTTATTCATCGGGGGAAGAATATGGAGGCATTAACAGGAAGAGATTTTTTGGGTTTAACCGATTTAAACCCTAGTGAAATTCAGGAGTTGTTGCAACTTGCTGCTCAGTTGAAAGCAGGCAAGAGCAAAATTCAGTGCTCTAAAGTGCTGGGTTTGTTGTTCTATAAGGCTTCTACTCGAACACGGGTCAGTTTTTCAGTCGCCATGTATCAACTAGGAGGCCAGGTAATCGACTTGGATCCCAAAATCACTCAAGTTGGTCGAGGGGAACCGGTAGCAGATACAGCGCGTGTCTTGGAGCGTTATTTGGATATCTTGGCAATTCGCACTTATGAGCAAAAGCAACTGGAAACCTTTGCCGTATATGCTCAGATTCCCGTGATTAATGCTCTTACTGATTGGGAGCACCCTTGTCAGGTCTTGGCCGATTTGTTGACTATTCAGGAGTGCTTTGGCTCTCTTGGCGGTGTGACTGTGACTTATTTGGGAGATGGTAACAATGTTGCTCATTCACTGATGTTGGGATGTGCCTTGATGGGTATGAATGTTAGGGTGGCTACTCCACCAGACTATCAACCCGTTACTGACATTGTAGAGCAGGCCAAGGAAATTGCAGGAGGTAAGACAGAGGTAATACTTACCGATGATCCAGTTGCTGCTACTAAGGATAGCCAAGTTATTTATACTGATGTTTGGGCGAGTATGGGTCAAGAAGATTCTGCCGAGACTCGCATTCCGATTTTTCAGCCTTACCAGGTAAATGAACAATTGTTAACCCATGCTGATCCAGAAGCTATTGTGTTACATTGCTTACCAGCGCATCGGGGAGAAGAAATTACAGATGAGGTAATCGAAGGGTTGCGATCGCGAGTTTGGGATCAGGCTGAGAATCGGCTGCATGTCCAAAAAGCCTTACTTGTAAGTCTGTTGGGCGCAGATTGATGAAATGGGGAATTGGGAATTGGGAATTGGGAATTGGGAATTTGAGAGCAGAGGGAGGAGAAAAATTTCTTCTTTTGGTGGTTAACTACTGGACAAAAGAGGGCAATTAGAAGTACAAGTGTTCTAGAGACATGATTAATTAAGCCGAACCAGAGATGATTAGTTAATCATTTCAATTCACAATTCCCAAGGCAATAAATTCTGTCTCTAGCAAACTAAAAACTTTATTTAATCCCACACACTAGGATTATGGATGCCCTTACCCCTGCACAACAAGAACTTTATGATTGGTTGGTCGATTATATCCGTACCTCCCAACATGCTCCTTCCATCCGGCAAATGATGCGGGCCATGAAATTGCGCTCACCCGCACCAGTTCAAAGTCGTCTAGAACATTTGCGAGCCAAAGGATATATTGACTGGACAGAAGGAAAAGCGCGCACAATTCGGATTTTGGGTCTTGCTTCCAAAGGAATCCCAGTCTTAGGAGCAATCGCGGCTGGTGGCTTGGTAGAACCCTTTACTGACACTGTGGAGCATCTGGATTTATCTGGTTTGTTCTATCAAACAGGTAACTTTGCCCTGCGGGTAATTGGAGACAGTATGATCGAAGACCTGATTACCGAAGGAGATGTGGTAATTATGCGACCAGTCCCTGATCCAGAGCAACTCAAAAATGGTCGGATTGTCGCAGCAAGGGTAGAAGGAAAAGGCACGACATTGAAACGCTACTACCGTCAAGGTGAGCTAGTTACTCTCAAACCTGCTAATGCTAAATATCTCCCTATAGAGGCGATGGCTCACAGGGTACAGGTACAAGGAGTATTAGTAGGAGTCTGGCGCGGCTTTGATCCCAAGCCATAGGAAAGAAAACCGCAAAATCCTCCTGTAGAGACGCGCTATGGCGCGTCTCTACAGTTGCTGCAGTCTACATGTGCTATTCGCTACAGGCCCGAAGCCTGTCCCACACACCCAACTCGGTACAAATAGCTTGTAGTGGTTTATCCCAATCATCTATGGGGAGTTGGGGTAAATAGGCAAATTCAAACACAATTCCGATTGTCGGTATTGTTCCCCATTCAGCTGAACTCAACAACCGATCATAAAAACCACCACCGTATCCTAAGCGATATCCTCTCACATCACAGGCAACGGTAGGCACCAGGATTAAATCCACCTCATCTGGTTCTAAAGGCTGAGCATCAGGGTGAGGTTCCAAAATGCCATAAGTTCCCTTTTCCAGAGGTTCATCCGGTTGCCAGCGATGCCATAACAGGGATTTACCAACACATCTAGGGAATCCCCAATGGTATTGACTATTGGTAAATAGGAAACTTAAATCTGGTTCTTGGCGAAAACTGAAATAGGCAAGAACTGTTTTAGCTTGGGTAAATAGAGGTGAAGATTGGAGATGGGTACAGATGCGATCGCTTTTTTGTCTCCATTCAGATTGAGCAAGCGATCGCCTCTGTTGTATGATTAGCCTGCGCAGTTCGGTTTTGCTTGACAATCGTTCCACCTCATGAATCAGTCATCGGTCAAGAAACCGGGTTTCTTTAAGAAACCCGGTTTCTGAGGTCACCTACCACCTAACTAGGGTCTTCTTTGAGAGTTACTCTTAACATAAGCGTGCCAAGTAAGTTCCATAATTGCCATTTCCTGCCACAAATCATCAGCATCTGCTACTTGTGACAATACAGTTTCACAATGTTCTTCTCCCAGGATACTGCAAGCCCAGGAAAGCAAATCATCCTCTGAGCTACAATTCCCATCTGGATAGTGCCAACCGGAACCATATTTAGCAGTTTGCCCATTAGGATAATACCAATTGGACTTAGATATAGCAGTTTTCCCATTGGGGTAGTGCCAAACTGAGCCTGACCAATATTTGGCAGTTAACCCATTGGGGTAGTACCAAACCCGACCAATTTTAGCAGATTCCCCATTAGACCAGCGTACTAAAGACTTCGCTTCTTCTTCCGAGATTTGGCAATCGTCTAGCTGTTGAGTTTCAACTAAGTTAATCAAATTAGGACTAGCCCCTGCTATACGAGCTAGTCCAGCCATTAAGGTAAGATCAATACAATCTTCGGTAGCTTCTGATGGTGGAGTTAGTGACGATGAGGACTGAATATCGGTATTGGCTAAGGCTTTATTGCTAACCAAGCTAAGAACTAGTGTAAGAAGGCAGAAGGCAGAAGGCAGGAGGCAGGAGGCAGGAGGCAGGAGGCAGGAGACTTTAAGGTTTATGCTATCTGTTTTTCGTCTATTGTTAGAAACTGGTTTATTTTTGCCATGCCGTACTCGTAGAGGCATAACGGAAATTAAAGTTCGAATAGCAGGTTTCATAAAACTTGTGCAATTTGGGATCTCAGATTATCAACTTAACTTATCCCAAGCCTGAAAGTCTCGATCAGTACCTGAATCAATCGACAAATTGCAACAAACCCTAATGATTGTTAGAGATTAGTTGCGCTAACTGGGAGGATGCCGACAGGGTGTTGGTTTTCTTCTCCTCATTTTCTAATCTCCTTGTGGAATGAAAATTTTGATTGTACTTTGGCTATTAAAAAAAGAGGAAGAGAACTAAATTCTCTTCCCCTGTTGTGATTCTGATTTTTGGCTTTTTGACCCTTTTTGAGCTTCTTGCGTAACATCTGAGTTTGCTTCTTCAGCTGTCGGCGTCGAGCAGAGCCACCTTTACCTTTATCGTTTCTTCCTTGACGGCGGGGAGATTCCCACCGCTTGAGTCGTTGTGCCATGAGTGTTGCCTCTCAACTACAGTGGGCGGAGAGAGACTCGAACTCTCATGACCAAAGGCCGCCACATTTTGAGTGTGGTGCGTCTACCAATTCCGCCATCCGCCCTTAGGGGCAACCTGCTTATTATAACCTATTTGTTGCTTTTCTAACAAGGACTGATAATTTTGGGAGCTGGCCCAACGATCAATTTCTCTTGCTCTGAGTACTGGTACTGGATGAGAGAGTTGAGAAGTTTGGGCTTGTTTGAGCATTTGACCTAGTTCTGTATTACTAGCGATGTCGTAAGCTCTAGCTTGAGCGATGAAGGCATCTAAGTTGAGTTGGGGGGCCAGGGTTGGGGAACCACCAGCTAGTTTCATCAACACTGACATCACTACTCTGGGGTTTTGAGTGGCCAACACCGCAGCGCGATCACAAGAAAATTCGGCACAGCGTAACCACTCTAGCATCTGTTCCTTTACTGTTTGGGCAATTAGCGTCCCCCAGTTAGGGATTAAACCAGTGGCTAACACCAGGATGTTGATGGGGGTCAGGTAAACTCCATGTTCACATTTGAGGTGTCCGAGTTCATGAGCAATAACTGCTTGAATCTCCTCTGGCGTCAGCATCTCAATCAGGGCAGTGTGTAATACCATGAAAGGCTGCTTCCCTCGCATGGCAAAGGTATAGGCATTAGGATAGGGATGCTGTTGTATGTACAGCTGGGGTGGATCTAAATCTAGAACTTCGCAAGCCTCTAAGAGTAGCTTATGCAAGTGAGGCAATTGATTTTCTCCCACCAAGACACTAGCAGCGATATTGTTGAGATAAAAAAACTGTTCCGCTATCGGTCCTAGGAGATTGCGTACTATCAAATCTAGCCCTGGCATCTGTTTGAGGGCGTTGGTTGATGCCAAATCTAGTGGGTGACGAAAATGGTCTGCCTTGAGACCAACTAGCGGTGTTTTGTTCATTGGTTATTAGTAGCAGGGAATTGGGAATTGGGAATTGGGAATTGGGAATTGGTTATTGGTCATTGGTTATTGGTCATTGGTTATTGGTCATTGGTTATTGGTCATTGGTTATTGGTTATTGGTCATTGGTCATTGGTTATTGGTCATTGGTCATTGGTCATTGGTCATTGGTCATTAGTCATTGTTACAAACAACAAACGACAAACAACAAACAACAAACAACAAACGACAAACAACAAACAACAAACGACAAACAACAAACAACAAACGACAAACAACAAACAACAAACAACAAACAACAAACAACAAACAACAAACAACAAATGACTCCTTGGCTTAAACTAACCAGCTTTTGATACGATTTAAGCTTTCCCAGTCTGGTTTTCGACTCAATCCGTCTTCAATACTCTCAAACAATTCTGGTCGGATGTCTGGATTCATCGCCATTAGTTGTTTCACCACATCAATGTGCTTACGAACACCGGTTTGTCCAGTTTCCAACATCGCAATTGCTAGATTAATCCTAGCTTGAGGGGCATTTTGATCTAGCTTGACGCCTTTGAGAGCCAGTTTGTAGGCTTTTTCAGGTTTGTCGTCGAGTAAATACAGCCATGCTAGGCAACTCCAAGCAGTGGAAAATTTGGGAGCGCGATCGCATATTTCTTTGAAGATGGGGATTAGGGTTTCTGGACTTTCTCCTGCTTTATAGCGTTCCAGGCTGGTATCGAAAAGAACATTAACAGACTCGGTCATAGATTAAGAAAGGGAGAGAGGGAGTTGGGGAAGCTAGTGTTTTGAGGGAGCCAAGGCGAAGGCTCCGAAAAAGTCTACGGTTAGAATAACTGTAACAGATTGTAAAGCTTAGACACCGAAGGAGTTGCCACAGCCACAGCTTTGAGTAGCATTAGGGTTAGTGAATTGGAAACCACCTCCAATCATGGCATTGCTGTAATCGAGGACTAAACCGTAGAGATAAAGCATACTTTTTGGATCACAGACAATTTTGAAGCCGTCATAATCAAAGACTTCATCCTTGTCTCCCACATTACTAGGGTCTTCAAAATCCATCATGTAAGACATGCCGGAACATCCTCCTTGACGGACACCAACCCGCAAGTAGAGGTCTTTGCCTTGACTTTCCCGTAAGGTCAACAAGTGATTGAGAGCTGCTGGTGTCAATTGGATACCTTTTTTTTGGGGCACAGTTGCTTGTGTCATTATTTCTTTGGGACTCCTAAGTTGCTTTATATATGGATGGGAATCAATTATCCTTAATTTTAGCTATTTCTATTTTAATTGCTCCCTTGGTCTGCTTGGCCTGAAGACTGCTACCGTAATCCACTATGATGTTGATCTACGATCTAAGTTGCAGAGTAACAACTCATCTTAAATAACACAACTGCACGGTTGCTCTATTTAAGATAATTGGAAATTATTGAGGTTTAATAGAAGTATCCCCTCTACTACTAGTTTCGATTTGCCCTGGAAGTTCGCACTAAACCTAGCTATTCTATGTCTGCTTTGAATCCCACTACTCGTCGTCGGCTCGAAAGATTACAACAAATGCCCAATGTGTGGGAAGGTGATCGCCGTCCGGTTTTAGCTTTGTCAGATAGAGCTAACTCGGATACTGAAGATAGCAGCGAATGCATTCTTTGGGTGGACGGTTCAGAAGGAGTGGTGCGAGCAATGGATATGGTGTCGCCAGAAATGGGGCCAGAAGCCGTTGTGCGCACCTTACTGCGGGCAATAGAACATCCTCATAGTCCAGGACGACCTGCACGACCATCAAAGATTGTAGTTCGAGACCGGGAAATTCAGTTCTTTTTACGAGGTGTTCTTCAGGGTTTAGGTATTACGGTTGAGTATGTCCCGAGTTTGCCCTTGATTGATGAGTTGTTTCGAGGATTCGAGGAAGTGGCTCTCAACCGACAGCCGAAACTCCCTCCCAAGTATGCCAACTTACTACAGGACAAAGCTTATGACTTTTGGCGTGATGCCCCTTGGGAATTGTTGGCTGACCACAATATTCTCTCCATTGAACTAAATCAGTGGGATGTGGGAACCCTATATGCTTCGGTGATGGGTATGCTGGGTATGGAATATGGAGTTCTGCTATATCGTTCTTTGGATTCCCTGAAGCGCTTCCGGGCATCAGTTTTGGCGGAAGAGTCCTTGGAAGAGATGGAACAAGCCTTTTTAGGCCAGGATTGCTTGTTTATTACCTTCGGGCGGACTGATGATGAATTTGAGGTGCTTACAGAAGATGAAGACATGGATTTGGCTGACTTGTCAATTTCAGAAGTTGTTCCTGGCTTTGGGGTAGTGCATCCTTTTGAGGGAATGCGCTCATTTCTCTATGAGGAAGAAGCGATCGCAGTTTACTTTGCCCTAGAAGCCATCCACAGATTTTTCCAAGCTTCATCTCAGCAGTTGGATCAAGACTCCTTCCCTGCAATTACTAAGCGCTACAAAATTCGGTTGCCTTTGGAAACAGAATCGGTATCAACGATTGCCGTGAAAATTGCCACAATGCCTGAGTTGGCAGCTCAGTTGTGGGATATGGCAGAGGAATTTGAGGAGGAAGACGAAGTTGAAGAAGAAGCAATGGCAGTACCCCTCAGGGATGACTTAGTGCCTAAGGATGCCTTCCTCAGCCTGGGAATGATGCCTTGGGATAGTTTGGAAAAGTTGCGCTCTAATGTGGCTTGCTATCAGTCTAAAAAGATTAAGATGGTTGGAGAAGGAATGCCCATCATTCTGATTCAAACTACTCGTCCTAAAGCCAAAGCGCTGATTGAGCAGATCCAATCTGCTGGGGGCCTCAAAGGAATTTGTTTTAATCCAGGGGAAGATCCCTTTGAGGGAGAGAACTATGATTTGGGTATTCTCCAGACGGAGAATAGTGATATGTACCTCTTTGGAGAGTTTCCGGAAGCAGACCCTACCCATGTAGCTGCTCGCAAGAAGTGGGATCAGCGGTGCAAACAAATTAAGGGATATTGTGGTTTAATCATTGCTATGGGTTTGACCGGAGCATCTCGGGGCAATCCCAAACATCGGGATATGATGGCCTTATTTGAAGCGCGATCCCTTTCTGCCAAAGAATTGGGATTGGGGTTGCTTCAGCTAATGCCTCAGTTGGAGTTTGAGTAGAAAGTTGTTTAGCACCTCAGTGTTCAGCTTTCAGCTGAGGTGCTAAATAAATTGTAAGGAAATTTATCATGAGTGCAGAAATGGACCCAGTTAAGCTAATGAAACAAGAGGTTGGCAAAGCAGCTGCTGAGCGTGTCCAATCGGGAACAATTGTCGGTCTAGGCAGTGGTTCAACCGCCGCCTATGCTATTCAATATATAGGAGAGCGCCTCAAGTCGGGTGAAATTAAAGATATCCAGGGAATACCAACTTCCTTTCAGGCAGAAGTACTAGCCAAACAGTACGGTATTCCTCTCACCACTTTAGATGCGGTTGACCACATTGATCTTGCCATTGATGGTGCTGATGAAGTGGATCCGCAGCTAAATCTGATCAAGGGTGGTGGTGCTGCTCATACCCGGGAAAAAGTAGTTGATGCCCTCGCTTCCCTATTTATTGTAGTAGTCGATAGTGGCAAATTAGTTGAGCAACTTGGTTCCACTTTTCTGCTACCAGTAGAAGTAATACCAATGGCTCTGACACCAGTAATGGGCGCTATCAAAAAACTGGGAGGCAAACCCGAACTACGAATGGGTGTCAAAAAAGCCGGACCAGTAATTACAGATCAAGGCAATATGGTAATTGATGTCAAATTTGACTCTATCGATAACCCTGGGGAACTAGAAAAGAACCTTAATAATATTCCTGGTGTTTTAGAGAATGGTTTATTTGTCGGTGTTGCCAATGTAGTTTTAGTTGGTGAAGTCAAGGATGGTAAACCGGTAATTCGGGAAATCTAATTAAGGTAGGGGCGCACCGACGTGCGCCCTCACGCACCGACGTGCGCCCTCACGCACCGACGTGCGCCCTCACGCACCGACGTGCGCCCTCACGCACCGACGTGCGCCCTCACGCACCGACGTGCGCCCTCACGCACCG
>JAAHGR010000048.1:0-1648 GCA_010672425.1 Symploca sp. SIO2E6 | reverse complement strand
CGCACCGACGTGCGCCCTCACGCACCGACGTGCGCCCTCACGCACCGACGTGCGCCCTCACGCACCGACGTGCGCCCTCACGCACCGACGTGCGCCCTCACGCACCGACGTGCGCCCTCACGCACCGACGTGCGCCTCACGCACCGACGTGCGCCCTCCAACAGAAAGTTTGCGATCGCACTTCAATGCTCATACAAGGTAAATTTAGAATCTAACCAAATAATCCGAAGAATATCCTTAATGCGATAACCTACCATTGGAGCCTTTCCAGAAAATCGTAGTGCAATAAAGAAGTCGATATCTTCCGTAATATGCTGAGGAATTTGAGCTTTTATGCTATTTATCGCAATTTTTTCTGCACCTAATTTATGCCTAGGAGCTGCCCAAATTTGTCGCCAAGTCATTTGACTTCGTTTTCTCAGGGCCTTAGCAAAATCAGCCTGCTGATCCCTAGTACATTTATCCAGACCATAGTCATCCTCTAAATACCGAAGACAAAAAACAGGATGACAATCATCATAATGCAAATTCTTGTTCGATGAAGGTTCTGCAATCCTGCCTTTTGTTTGAGATTGATTTGGAGAAGAGGTTTTGATTCTGTTTTTCTTACCTTTACCCATCAATCCTTAATAATCTGACTCTTAAAATAGTCACTCATTAATTCATGAGTAATGGTTTGATTTAGTTCTGTGTCCATCCAAGGTTTTTCTTGATGAGTGAGATTGACTAAAATCGTGCCAGTATATTTCCCAAAGACGCTATACACTTCATCAATTAACTCTCGTTCTTCTAATGTCATTACTTCAGGATTAAAGTCTTCAGGTTCTGGTAAAGGCCCACGCAAATATTCCTTATAGGTGCGATAAACTTCTTCTACTACGGGACCATACTGCCATGCCTTAATCTCTTCTAGAAAAAGAGGTTGATTAAACAACGCTAAATTAAACCCTTGGGCGTAATATAGCAATTTTTGCAGCTTTAAATTCGTCATCATACCATCCTCTTCAAGGTTGGCATAGTGAATGAAATATTTAGCTATATCCAAAGCTTGATACATACTAACGTTTTCATCTGGGTTATCAATACTATTTTATATCATGTCTGCCTAATGACTTATAATAAAAACTTCTCCGCGTCTCCGCGTCTACTCTTTCCTGCTGGGATTAGGAGATATTGTGCGATCGCGTGTATATTGAGGATTGTCTTGAGTTCTGCTAATTTCTCCTCCATTTGGGTACACCAGGGAGCATCTCGTTTCTTCCCTTTCCCCACATTAGGATCTGTGTCTAAACTGTCGGAGGGCGAAGCATTTGGATTGTATATCTTGGGTTTAACCGATGAACTATCGCCCAAATGCTTCGCCCCTACATTAACTTGGGAAACATTAGTTTTGGGATGACCATAGTCTTGATATTGTTCGTTTGTCTCCTTATCGGAATTTACAACAACATCCGATGTCTCCTTATCGGAATTTACAACAACATCCGATGTCTCCTTATCGGAATTTACGACAACATCCGATGTCTCCTTATCGGAATTTACAACAACATCCGATGTCTCCTTATCGGAATTTACAACAACATCCGATGTCTCCTTATCGGAATTTACGACAACATCCGATGTCTCCTTATCGGAATTTACAACAACA
>JAAHGR010000479.1 GCA_010672425.1 Symploca sp. SIO2E6 | reverse complement strand
ATATAGTGCAGTGCAGACATCTTCCCTCCTCATCTGAAACTAGACACGGGGACGCGGGGACGCGGAGACGCGGAGAAAAGAATTTTCATGGATGGTGGTGAAATTTTTTTCATCGGGACTGCCTCCTGCCTCCTGCCTCCTGCCTCCTGCCTCCTGCCTCCTGCCTCGGAGCCTTGTTTCTTAAGATCTGAACACTAATTTCAATTCTCAATTAAGAATTTTCTTGCAAATGGGCAGTAAAAGTTATTATCATTGTCAATAACGGGTTTTTTTGAAAGGGTTATCATGGCTAATTACACAGCCGCTTCACTCAAAGCCGAACTCAATTCCCGAGGCTGGCGTCTAACACCGCAACGGGAAACGATTCTGCATATCTTTCAACATCTTCCCAAAGGAAACCATCTCAGTGCTGAGGAACTCCACGAATTACTAGGACAGCGTGGGGAGCCAATTAGCTTATCTACAATATACCGGAGTGTTAAGTTAATGTCGCGGATGGGCATTCTGCGGGAACTTGAGTTGGCAGAAGGACATAAACATTACGAAATTAATCAGCCTTTCCCCCATCACCATCATCATCTAGTCTGCATTCAGTGCAACCAAACGGTAGAATTCAACAATGACTCGATTTTGAAACAAGGTATGAAGCAAGTGGAAAAGGAAGGCTTACAGCTGATTGACTGCCAACTGACAATCCATACTATTTGTCCAGAGGCAGTGCGGATGGGATGGCCTTCGGCACTACCGAGCAATTGGCGTTGCTCAAGAGCGATCGCTCGAGAATGAGACTTCCCTCACTAATAGGATTGCTAGAACTGTGACGAATCATATTTTAGTCGTAGAAGATGAAGCCAAACTAGCACAGTTCATTGAACTGGAACTGAAGTATGAAGGTTATCGTGTTAGCGTTGCTCACGATGGTTTGGCAGGTTTAGCAGCAGCGCGGGAGTCCCAGCCAGATTTGGTGATTCTCGATTGGATGTTGCCAGGAATATCGGGACCGGAAATTTGCCGACGCTTGCGCACTACTGGTGACAAGGTGCCGGTAATCTTATTAACAGCTAAAGACGAAGTAAGCGATCGCGTCGCTGGTTTGGATGCGGGTGCCGATGACTACGTAGTTAAACCTTTCAGTGTAGAAGAACTCTTAGCGCGAGTGCGAGCACACCTGCGGCGGCATCAGGAAGAAGGACCAGAAATATTACAATTTAGTGACTTGAGTTTAAACCGCAGCACCCGCGATGTCTATCGAGGCGATCGCTTAATTGAACTCACCGCCAAAGAATTTGACTTACTAGAATACCTCCTCGGCCATCCCCGGCAAGTCCTCACCCGCGACCAAATCCTGGAGAGAGTCTGGGGCTATGATTTTATGGGAGATTCCAATATTATTGAAGTTTATGTGCGCTACCTACGGCTGAAACTCGAAGCCAACAACGAAAAGCGTCTTGTACAAACCGTGCGGGGAGTAGGCTATGTCTTGCGAGACTGAATGGGGAATGGGGAATGGGGAATGGGGAATGGGGAATGGGGAATGGGGAATGGGGAATGGAGAATGGAGAATTGACAAACAACAAATAACCAACAACAAACAACAAACAACCAACAACAAATAACCAACAACAAACAACAAACAACCAACAACCAACAACCAACAACAAACAACCAACAACAAACAACCAACAACCAACAACAAATGGGAGCATCCCATTTTGGATAGTTGTCTCATTTAATAGGGCTGAAACCCTTGCCATGTCGTTCTTTTGCTAATGTTTTTTCCAAAATGGGATGCTCCCCAACAAATAACCAACAACCAACAACAAATAACCAACAACAAACAACAAACAACCAACAACAAATAACCAACAACCAACAACCAACAACCAACAACCAACAACCAACAACCAACAACCAACAACCAACAACCAACAACAATTTAAAAACGCATATGAATGCGAGGATTGAGCTTGGCTTGTACTGGCTTACCACCCTTGAGGTGTTGTTCAACAATTACCGGCACATCAGTTGGTTGAACCCGGCAGTACCAAGTCTCTTCTGGTAAAATCCGCACAGTGGGACCAGAACTGCACTGTCCTTGACAATCAGCAGCAATTACCTCATAGTTATGTGTCTGTACTCCTTCAAAGGCAGCAAGCACCTCCGGTGAACCAGCTTCCTTACAAGACCTATTCTGGCAAACTAAGACACACAGTTTTTTACCTTGGGACATTTTTGTCAAGAAGAGAGAACTTTGAAGTTGATCAGTGTACATCAATATGAAACAAAGCTATGTAGGGCTTGCCTCATCGAGTCGATTGAGTCGGGTTTTGAAGTAATTAGCGCCTGACGGCGAATTCAAAATTCTTGCATTGATGGAATCTCTGAAAATTCAATTAAAAATTAACAATTCAACAATTTTCAATTTAACAATACCCTATAGATCAATCTTATGTTATGATAAATAGATTTGGTATAACACTAATACCTACTACCTACTGACATCAATACCAGTTTCACCTACCTGATACCTAACACCTATGCGATTGTCTCAGATGCTCTTCGTCACACTGCGGGAAAACCCAGCGGAAGCAGAAATCCCTAGTCATCAACTTTTGCTCCGTGCTGGTTATATCCGTCGTATCGGCAGTGGCATCTATGCCTATTTACCCCTGATGTGGCGGGTGTTGCAAAAAGTCTCTCAGATAGTGCGAGAGGAAATGAATGCTACTGGTGCGCAAGAATGCCTACTGCCCCAAATTCAACCGGCAGAGTTGTGGCAAGAATCAGGACGCTGGGATACTTACACTAAGGCTGAAGGGATTATGTTTGCCCTGATGGACAGACAAAAGCGAGAATTAGGCTTAGGCCCAACCCACGAGGAAGTAATCACCACAATCGCACGGGAGATGATTCGCTCCTATCGCCAGCTACCTCTAAATTTATATCAAATTCAAACCAAGTTTCGGGATGAAATTAGACCCCGGTTTGGTTTGATGCGGGGACGGGAGTTTATTATGAAGGATGCTTATTCCTTCCATACAGACGAAGCCAGCCTGAAACAGACTTATCAGGGTATGTACCAAGCCTACAACAATATGTTAAACCGTTGTGGTTTGGCTTTTAGACCAGTTGACGCCGATTCTGGGGCAATTGGTGGTTCTGGTTCCCAAGAATTTATGATTCTGGCGGATGCTGGGGAGGATGAGGTTCTCTATACGGAAGATGGTAAGTATTCTGCCAATGTGGAAAAAGCGGTCTCCCTACCACCGGATGCTGAGCCTTCACCGTTTACTAGTTACGAGCAACGAGAAACTCCCAATACACCAACTATTGAATCCGTCTGTAAACTCCTCAAATGCTCTCCCACTCAAGTGGTGAAAAATGTCCTTTACCAGGCAATCTACGATAATGGCCTGATGGTGCTGGTACTATTAGTCATCCGAGGGGATCAAGATGTTAATGAAGTGAAGCTACAAAATGAGTTGGTGAGGTTAGCAGAGCAATACAGCGCTAAAACCCTCCTAGCTCTCACTGTACCAGATGCGGATGCTCAGCAGAAATGGGCAGCGAAACCCCTACCCCTAGGTTACATAGCTCCCGACTTGGCAGACGATTACATCAAATCAGCCCCAGACATTACCCCTAAATTCTTGCGGTTGGTAGATAAAACAGCGGTTGAGTTGCAAAACTTTGTAACAGGAGCCAACGAATCCAACTATCATGTGGTAGGAGCTAATTGGGGAGAACAGTTTCAGTTACCCAAGTTAGTAGTAGATGTGCGCAAAGTCAAAGCAGGCGATCGCGCCATCCATGACCCCAGTCAAATTCTACAAACTGCTCGTGGTATCGAAGCTGGGCATATTTTCCAATTAGGGACAAAATATTCCCAAGCCATGGGAGCTACCTATACCAACGAGCAGGGAGAAGAAATGCCCCTTCATATGGGTTGTTATGGTGTGGGAGTGTCGCGAGTAGCTCAAGCCGCAGTAGAACAGTCCCATGATAAGGATGGTATTATTTGGCCTGTCGCGATCGCACCTTATCATGTGATTATTGCTGTTCCCAATGTGGGAGATTCTCAGCAGATGGAAGTTGCCGAAAAGCTTTATACCCAGTTAAATCAAGCAGGTATCGAAACCTTACTCGATGATCGCAATGAACGAGCCGGGGTGAAGTTCAAAGATGCGGATTTAATTGGCATTCCCTATCGTATTGTTACGGGAAGATCTCTGAAAAATGGTAAGGTAGAGGTGGTAGAACGGGCAACTAAAAATTCTCAGGAACTTTTGGTGGAGGAAGTTGTGGGGATGTTGAAAGAATGTATTTTTGAGTGAACTACACCAGGCACAAGTAACAAGTAACAAGTAACAAGTAACAAGGGGCGTTGCTGAAACAAGGGATGATTTTTACCTTCTGCCTTCTGCCCTCTGCCCTCTGCCTTGTTGCCACCTAAGTGTAAGTATTCTACCGAACTTGATATTACTTCATCCCCTAAATCAGCAACGCCGATTTCTATTGCTCGAAGAATTGTAGATTAACTTGGTTAGGTCCTTGTACTAGGATCGCTTTTTCCTGATTACCGGAACAGGTGACAGGACCAGATATAATCTTGATATCGTGACTGTGCAACTTTTCGATTAAGGCTGAAAGGTCATCGCTTTGAAACGCAATCGCGAATATTCCTAGATTAGGTGGCTTGGCTACATCAGACAGGTACTTACCCTTTACCGAACATTGAATAAATTCCAAAACTGGGTTATTACTGCCCGACTGATTGATAAATGCCATTCTTGATTCGGTTCCAGCAGGTAAGTTAAGGATATCATCGATCATCCCTTCCGGTAATACTTTGTCAAAAACCATGTTAAGCCCGAGGATATCCACATAAAATTTGGTAACCTCTTCCATATTTTCCACCAACTGAGACGAATCCAACAGGATGCCGAAATCACCTTTAATCACTGGTTTAGGTTCACTCAAGCGCTCAATCAGTGCGATGGGAGTTTCATTGGGGCCTACCATAATCGCCTCTTTCACGGTTACGGGTACCCAATTAGGGGTGTAGGTGATGGGAGGACAGATAAACTTATAACCTTGTTGTTGGAAGTAATCGTAAGCAGCATCAACATCCCTAGTCCGAAAAGCGATCGTAAATAAACCATAATCGCAAATCTGGGCATCGGAGCGAATAAATTTGCCGGAATGGGGTTTAAACTCAATCAGTTCTAATAAAGTTGTCTGTTCATCATTTTTGAGACAAACAGCTCTAGCAGTTGTTCCTTGGGGTAGATGCCAAAGCTGTTCAATGGTTTCCGTATCAACTGGATGATCTGACACCACAGACATTTTGATAATGTCTTGGTAAAATGCTAACGATTCCCTCAAATCATGAACGCTGATTAGGATTCGAGCAATTCCATTTTTGATCATTTTCAAACCTCACGCTCACTGTGCCGCAATTTTGACTACTAAGCAGATATTCTACTGCGCTCAGGAAAAGCTAAAAATTTGGTTGGGAACTTTCTTCGGGAACTTCAGCGATCGCTTTCCTGATTCGGTAAGATGAGTGTAAGTTTAACCTATACTGCAATTGTTTTTATGGTTAAAACACCCTCCCAGAGTTTGACAATTCCTCCCCTAGAAAATGGCGATCGCTTAAATCGTCACGAGTTTGAGCGCCGCTATGACGCTATGTCTAGCCTCAAGAAAGCTGAATTGATTGAAGGGACTGTTTATCTGGCTGCTGCATTGCGCTTCAAGAGTCATGGTCAACCTCATGGTTGGATGATTGGATGGTTGGTAACCTACGAAGCCATGACTCTAGGTGTTGCTGTCGGGGATGCTCCAACAGTGCGGCTCGATATGGACAATGAACCCCAACCGGATGCGGTGCTGATGATCCTACCAGAAGCTGGGGGTCAAGCACAGTTAAGTGAGGATGATTATATTGAAGGTGCTCCAGAGTTAGTGATTGAAATTGCTGCTAGCAGTGTTGCCCTTGACCTTCACAGCAAAAAACAAGTTTATCGTCGAAATGGGGTAAAGGAATATATTGTTTGGCAAGTCTTAGAGCAAAAAATTAGCTGGTTCTATTTAGACAAGGGCGAGTATGTCGATTTACCTGTTGATTCCGATAGCATTATCCGAAGTCGCATCTTTCCTGGATTGTGGTTAGCGGTTACCGCAATTTTAGCTGGGAATATGCAGGATGTGTTAGCTGTTTTACAAGAGGGTTTGCAGTCTCCTGAACATGCCGCATTTGTTCATAAATTAGGCTTGTAGGTTGGGTGAAGCTCTCATGAAACCCAAGGCCAACTCA